>NZ_JAAKEF010000009.1:0-71688 GCF_011039055.1 Adlercreutzia sp. ZJ154 | reverse complement strand
TTGTTAGATCGGCATTGCAAAGAATGCCGTTATAACTTGAGTAAACAGGGTTTTCCTCTGCCACATGTATTGCTGTGGCATTTGGAAACAATTGGAAAAAGCCTACATCGATAGATTTAACTGTAGATGGAATAGTTATAGAGGTAACGCCAAGTGCTTTCTCAGCTTCGGCATAATATTCACTTGTGTAGGGATTTTTGGCGCTTTCGGAGTTTTGGGAGTTTTCGGCGCTTTTAGAATTTGCAGCGCTTGTGGAATTTGCCACATTTGTGGCGCTTGCCGCACCTTCAATATTACTCGATTGAGTTACCGCATCAGCGGTTGAAATTTTTTGGGTTTCTGCGAGGTTTTCAGGGTCTAACCTAGAATCGCAGAACCCCCCCCCCCATTTCTATATTCGAACTTATGTTCGTTACTGTGTAGGTTTTCTCACCAGAAACAACTTGTGCAGGAATTTCTAGTGCACCTTCGGGGCTTGTGCTAAAACCAACCAGTGTTGCTGTGGCGGTTGCCTCATCTGCCACATAGTTTAGATCGTTGTAGGTAAGCATGGTGGCAATATCTGCATCTAAGTTCACAGGAACACTTGCGCGCACTACATCTTGCACTTCTATAGGAGTAGCGACAAGCGCATTTGCGCCTTCTTGTGTCTGCACATTTGTTGTATTGGTTTTAGAATCTGTTGCATCCGCCGCATTGCCTTTATTGTTTTCATCTGCAAAAGCTGCAAACGGTGCAAGAGAGCATGCTAGCGTTGTGGACAAAACCACAGAAGCAGCTCGTTTGAGCATAGTAGTGTCACTCATATCTATCTGTCCCTTAATGTTCATCATCTATTGCGTCCCGTGCAATAACTGCCTTGATGAACTTCGTCTTTTTTATACCCGATGCCTTTTAAGGCTGAACAATTTATACGCCTCGCACAAAGCAAAATGCAAGCATAAATTTGAGAATGGGCAGAGCCCTTCACGATTTCAACAGATTAGGGGCGCCGCTGTAACTTCGGCGATTGCAATCGCAATACGGACAGACACAATCACAATTCGCTCGCGACTCAATATGCAACTTAACTGCAACCCAACTGCAATTCTTCCTAAAGTAACTGCAAAAGGTTGCGCTTTGTTTGAAGGACGATTAAGCACTTACAGCCCAAAGAATTAATTGCATAACGTGCAAATACAATCTTGCAGAAAGTTTTTTACGGAAAAATGGTCAAAACTTCCGGCTTTCCACTGTGAAAAACACAAAATAGCCCCTATAGATGCATCATCAAATACTGTTTGCCCAGTGTTCTCCACAATTCAAGCCAGCTATGTGGCAATCCGACCATGGAAAGTCGGAAGTTTTGACCACTTTCAGTGCGTTATTGGATATGATGCTTCATTTTTGCTTCGGTGTCCTTTGAAGCCTATACTTTTTCGTAGTGGGTCCACATACGAACGATTTTTATGGTCCCTTCGTAAGAAATCCCGTTTTCGTCAATGGGCTGTGCATATACCTGATAGACAAGCCGATGTTGCAAATTAATTCGCCTTGAATAAAGCCCAGACAAGTTGCCGACTAACGGTTCGTATGCAGGTGGATTTTTGAAGGGATCTTCTCGAATTACATCAATAAGAGCTTTCGCTTTCTTGTCTAATCCAGCAGATTTAAGATTCTTCGCATCTTTTGCAGCTTGCTTTGTAATCTTAATAAGATACATAGCTACCATTCCAGTTGGTCTTCGGAAATGCAATCATCTAATGATTCCTGCAATCCTATCTGTAAAGATTCTGTCATCCCCGGAATGCTATTCAAAAAAAGTGTTTCCTCAATAGCTGCCCATTCGTCTTCTCCTATAAGAACAGCACCTTTTCCCTTGCTGCTAGTAATAGAAATAGGAGCACAATTGGCGTTTACCTGAGCAATGGTTTGGTAGATATTCTGACGCAATGCCGTCGCAGTTATCGAAGTCATAATTGTCTCACTTCCGTCTAAGTTGACTAGATAGTAACGTACGTATTTACGTACGTCAAGACAAATACAATCTTGCAGAAAGTTTTTTACGGAAAAATGGTCAAAACTTCCAGCTTTCCACTGTGAAAAACGCAAAATAGCCCCTATAGGTGCATCACCAAATACTGTTTGCCCAGTGTTCTCCACAATTCAAGCCAGCTATACGGCAATCCGACCATGGAAAGTCGGAAGTTTTGACCATTTTTAGTACTTTTGTATTCCTTTAATCTCTTCGAGAAAATCGCAATCAATGCGTGTTGGCTGGGCAGAAATCCTCACTCTATAGGCCTCATATTCCTTATGAGCCTTCGTTATGGCTCCCTTATGATTAGCCTTACCTGAACCTTCGAGCAACCCCTTGCCATAGCGTTGCGCAAAATCGTCTAACTCGCGAATCCAATCTTTCATACACATTGGCTGATGGTCTTCTGCCCGCATTTCTGCTAAGTCAAAAAACGCCGATACAAGATTATTAAGCCGCTGCAATTCTTTTTCGTTGAGATAATTCTTCGCTATCTCAGTTTCCTCACGCGTTGGCTGCTCGCCCTCGAATGTTGTAAGACCCATGAAAGGCAGCTCTGCATTTGCTCGTTGCATAATTACTTCCGCAGCAGTATGCCCATGAGCAGCATAGTGTATTTTGTTTTGAACCGTCTTGAAGAATAGGACAGATTCATCGGCCTTTGGATCATAGTCAATACTTGTCGCATATAAATCAAGTACTTGTCGATACAGAACCTTTTCACTCGAACGAATATCTCTAATACGAGCAAGCAGCTCTTTCCAATACGTTCCCCCACCAGCATTTTTTAACGCCTTATCATTAAGGTTGAAACCTTTCTGAAGATATTCTTTCAATTGCACAGTTGCCCATTTACGAAACTGAGTACCCCGATTTCCGCGAACTCGATAGCCAACAGCAATCACCATTTCAAGAGAATAGTAGTTAACTTGATAGTTTTTCCCGTCAGCAGCAGTTGTCCGGAATTTCCGGACAACTGCATCAGCGTCCAATTCTCCCTCATCAATAATGTTGTTGATATGCTCGCTAATTGTTTTCTTTGAGATTCGATATAGATCGACCATATGAGCCTGAGAAAGCCACATGTTCTCGCCATGAAACACACACTCGATTTCCGGAACGCCTGCTTCTGACTGATAGAGAACGATGTCACCTGGCTTAGCGGGAATTATCTCGTTAGATTTCATGGTCAATCGCCTCCAGATAGGTCAAATGACTATCATCAAGTTACCCTATTAAAAAGGTCAGTAGGAATAACCTACTGACCTCGTGTTTCTTGGTAGTCCCGACCGGATTTGAACCGGCGACCTCCGCCTTGAAAGGGCGGCGTCCTAACCGCTAGACGACGGGACCATTATGTATGCCACAAGAGTAGCTTGTCTATTATGCCAAAGCCAATCCTGTACTGCAAGCAAAAAATACGACGCTTTCCGCAAACGCATTACGGACGCTGCCCCAAGCCACCTTCCAAAGTAATAGTTTCGCCGCTCATAAACTTGAAATCGGGGCTGGCAAGTTGCACCACAACGCGCCCTATCTCGGTTTCAACATTGCCATAATGACCCATAGGCGGCATATGTACATTAGCCTTATAAGCATCCGGATATTCATCTTGGAACTTCTCTAGCGCAGCCGTCCAAGCAAGCGGGCACACCACGTTCACATTAATTCCATCAGGACCCCACTCGGTTGCAGCCACACGGCTCATGCCACGAATGCCCTCTTTAGCGGCAGCATATGCACACTGTCCATAGTTGCCAAACAAACCAGCACCGCTGGCAAAATTAATAACGCTGCCCTTTGTCTCTTTCAGATGCGGATAGCAAGCCTGCATATAATAGAAAGCGGCATACAGCCCAGAATAAATAGCCAAATTGAACTGATCGGTAGTGTGGTCAGCCAACGTTACGCCCGAAGCAGAAGCCTGTGCGTTATTCACCAGCACATCTATGCGACCAAATTCTGCCATAGCTTTGTCTACCACGTTTTGCACGACAGCTTTATTGTCGGCACTAGCTTCAACATCAGCCTGCACAGGAAGCACTTTTATGCCAAATTCGGCTTCTAGTTTCTCCTTTGCGGTTTCAAGCTTTTGCACATTGCGCCCGGTTAATACCAAATTCGCGCCCTCTTTCGCAAAAGCCGTAGCTATTCCATATCCAATTGAACCCGCAGAACCATCTTTTAGCGCTGCAAACCCACCGCCGGTTACAATAACTGTCTTATTTTCAAAAGCGCCCATAAATAAACCTTTCACCTTGTCTATAAATGATATGACTATATCAAAGAGTACGTTTCATATTGTAAACAGCGTATTAAATCGCACTATCAATAGGTGAAATGCGCCATACAGCTAAATAGCCACCGCTTACCTGCATCGTTCAAACGTTATTTGAAGCGCTTGAGCAGAAGTGAATTGCAAACAACCGTTACACTGGAAAGCGCCATGGCGGCACCCGCCAAAGCTGGGGCTAATATACCAACAGCCGCAAGCGGAATCATTATGCAGTTATAAATTAATGCCCAGAATAGATTCTGTTTTATTTTGCGCATTGTTGCCTTTGATAGGCGAAGAGCCACAACCATATCAGCTAGGCGATTACGCATAAGAACCACTTGTCCGGCATCTATGGCAACATCGGTACCAGATGCCATAACTATACCTATGTCAGCTGCAGCCAAAGCAGGTGCATCGTTTATGCCATCGCCCACAAATGCCGTTACGGCAGCCTGTTTCTTGCCCGAATCGTCGCCCATTTCAGATGCATTAGCGCGAACTTCGTTTACTCGCTCAGCCTTTTCAATTGGCTTTACGCCCCAAAATACGCGACTTTGCTCTATTCCTACCTCGTTTGCTACTTCCATAGCTGGCTTCTGCGCATCGCCTGTAACCATATAACATGCCACATTGAATTGCCCGCGCAGCTGCCCAAGCGCACTTGCAGCATCGGGCTTAGGTTCATCGCGGAAAGTAAAACCACCTACGTCTTTGCCATCCACAATAACTCTGCTGCCAACTTTTATATCGTGTCCATTAGCGCGCGCAACTACACCCGCACCAACTACCGCATTAAAATCTTGTACATCTACATCGGCAAATGCTATGCCCGCATCTTGCGCATAACGCACAACAGCACGTGCCAGCGGATGTTCGCTTTTCTCTTCAACCGCAGCCGCCAACGCAAGCCACTCGTTTGATACATCGCACTTCTCTACAACAGGCGCACCGCAGGTTATAGTGCCGGTCTTATCGAATACTGCAGCCGATAATTTACACATAGACTCCAGCACTTCGCCATCTTTTATAAGCACTCCCATCTGCGCGCCTTTGCCCATACCGACCATCAAAGCTGTAGGAGTAGCCAACCCCAAAGCACACGGACACGCCACAACTATTACGGCTATAGCCGGCAACAGCGATTGCTGCAGCAATGTGTTAACACCCGCAGGTGGCACAAATAAGAACCATACACAAAACGTAATAACCGCCAACCCTAAAATAACCGGCACGAATACCGCGGCAATACGGTCTGCCATGCGCTGCACGGGCGCTTTGCTTCCTTGGGCATCTTCAACAGCGCGCACTATGCGGGCAAGAGTAGTATCCCCGCCCACTCGCTGGGCCCGTACCGTAATGGAACCGGTGGTGTTTACCGTGCCTCCAACCACCTCATCGCCAACCTTTTTCACCACAGGAAGCGCCTCGCCTGTAAGCATCGATTCGTCCACTTCGGTGGAACCTTCCGAAACTACGCCATCTACAGGCATTTTCTCGCCGGGACGCACTAGCACTGAATCGCCCACTGCAACCTGAGCAAGCGGCACTTCTATCTGCTTTCCGCCCCGCAGCGCAACAGCAGTAGGCGGAGTTAAGTTTATCAGTGCCTCTATTGCCTGATTGGTTGCTCCTTTTGCCCGCGTCTCTAATATCTTGCCCAACAAAACAAATGTAATCAGCATGGCGCATGTCTCGAAATAGGGCATGCCCTCGTTAATTTGCAAGCCGCTGTTGCCTGTCCAGTCTCCATTTATCACAGGCAAGAAAGTTATCCAAAGCGAAAATATGAAAGCAATTGTGGTGCCAAGCGCTACCAAAACATCCATATTTGCGCTTCCGCCGCGAATTGACTGAAATGCACCTTTATAGAAGCGCGCGCCGCACCCGAATTGCACCGGAATAGTTAACACAAGAAGTACCAAATTAGCTGCAAACATAGATTGAGCGTGCGTTGGATCGGGCACAAACATGCCTGCTAAAGCACCGCCAAACATCATATGTGCGCCCGGAATCATTCCTATGCAGACTATTAGTATTGTTAACACTAGTGAAGTAGCAAAAACATGTATATCGTGCTTGGCACGTTCCGCCTCGCGTGCGCGCCGCTTTTCATCAACCAGTGGCGCATCTTCAGGAATTAATTCTGCCGTAAAAGACATATCGTCAAAAACGTGCAGCATATCGTCTACGCTGGCAATTCGCGTATTGAACGTAACCATCCCAGTATTGTTAGCCAAATTTACCGCAACATCTTCAACACCCGGCGTTTGCCGAAAATGCTTTTCAATATTCGCTGCACAGTTTGCACAATGCATACCGTCTATAGCAAGACGGATAGTCGTAGTTTCACTCATGCTGCCTTCTTTTTACTTCTTTTCAATATATGCGCATATGTTCATAAATTGTATTAAGTAGAATATAGTCAATTAAACATATAAGCGCAAGACTAGCCGTTACTGTTCAGGATGCTTCCGAGAGTGTTTTTCCGCTTTTGAAGCCTGCATGAACAAGAACAAAAACCCTACCACCCCAGCAAATAGCGATGCAAGAAGAATCGCCAATTTCGCCTCGGACACAAACACGCTGCTGGTATAAGCCAAATTGGCAACAAAAATGGCCATTGTGAAACCTACGCCACCCAATATGGAAGCGCCCAACATGTGCATCCAATTCACACCTTCGGGCAATTTGGCAATATGCAGCTTTACACATAGAAAGCTCATCAACATAATGCCAAGAGGCTTACCTACAACAAGACCAAAAAACACACCCATAACCACATTCGAAGTTAGCATTGCGAATATGTCGCCACCGACTAATGACACATCGGCATTAGTAAGCGCAAACAGCGGCAATATGGCAAAGTAAACCCACGGGTAAAGTTTGTGTTCTAAGCGCGTTACAGGGGGCAACACTTCGCGCGACACATTCGATAAGCTATTCACCGTGGTTAAATATTTTTTCTGCGCCACTATAGGCGTTTGTTCATCGTGAAATTTGTTCGCCAACTGCACGCGATCGCCTGACCACTCCAAAAACGTTTGCATATTTATGCGGCTGCCAGACGGTATAACAAACGCCAACAACACACCAGAAATAGTTGCATGTACACCAGACATATAAACGCAAAACCAAAGTATACACCCTACAAGCATATAAGGCACCAGCGAATACACATGCTTACGATTCATAACAACAAGCACAATAAATACTACCGCAGCAGCAGCAAGCCATCCCAGATTTGGGCTTTCGCCATAAAAAATTGCAATTACAAGAATTGCTATTATGTCGTCAGCCACAGCCAACGTAGACAGAAACACTCGAATGCCGCTAGGTACGCGGCTGCCCAGAAGCGCCAATATACCAAGCGCAAACGCAATGTCGGTTGCGGTAGGCACACCCCAGCCGCCAATAGTCTGCGGATTTGCAGCATTGAATAGCAGGTAAATTACTATAGGAACAGCCACGCCACCAATTGCACCCATTATAGGAAGCGCCGCTTGTCTAATATTGGTAAGTTCTCCCACGGTCATTTCGTATTTAATTTCAATGCCGACCAGCAAAAAGAAAACCGCCATAAACATGTCATTTATCATATGCGCAAGCGAAATTTCGCCCCACAAAGGACCAACCGCAAGAATTACTTCCGTATGATGCCAAAAATTATAGAAAGGCTCGTATGCAGCCGTATTCGCCACTATTAGCGCCGCTATAGCAGCCAGCAGCATAACACCCGCCGCCCGCGTTGAAGAGTGTGTAAAAGATATCAGCTTACGCATCCGCCGATTACGACCTTGCACTTCATCTATGTATATTCCGTGCGGATCTGGATTCTCTGCTGTAGGTTGTACAAGTTCTAGTTTATCGGCTGATTCTTCCGAAATTTTGGGCTCTTGTTGGGTTTTCTCGGTATGTGCCATCTCGCGCCCCTACTCAATCATATGCTATGGTGTTTTCTAAGGATTATAGGGCAATGCTGGCGTCAAGCTATATTAGATTAGTTATCAGAAAGGATACACTTTCGTAATGCTCGACACACAGACGCAAATTAGCCTATCCTTAATTGTATTGTCCACAACAATAGACAGAGGTACGCAATGGATATCAAAGTTTCCGGACGCAAGATAAATGTAAGCGATTCTACGAAAGAATACGCTATCGAAAAAATAGGTGGCGCAGTTCAACAGTTAGATGTGAATGCAACAGCTTGCGAAATAGTGTTATTCCGCGAAAAAAACCCCGCAATTAAGAACGCTGCTATCTGCGAGGTAACGGTATTCATTCCTAATCATGTTGCCCGTGCGCAAGTGCGCGAGGAAGACCTATTTGCAGCCATAGATGTTGCGGCGGCAAAAATTGCCCGACAGCTGCGCAAACTTAAAACTCGTGTGAACGACAAAAGACGCGAAAAGCGAGAAACCGAAGTGGTGCACGATCGCGAAAGTGCACGCGCAGAAAGCGAACTTGACCTAGACAAGTTGATGGAAGAGCTATCCGACAACGAAGTGGTGCGTCGCAAGGAAATAGAGTATTCGCCCAAGACCGAAGAAGAAGCTCTTACCGAAATAGACTTACTGGGACACGATTTCTACGTTTATACCGACCGCGACAGCGGAAACGTACACGTGCTATACAGACGTCACGATGGAGGATATGGTCTTCTAACCCCAACTGAATAGCGCCCATAGCTTAGCGCAAAGCAGAATAATAACTGCTAAATAACTACAGATACAATTTACGAAATGCCTGCAGATACAACGCTTTGCAGGCATTTCTTTATGCGAGACACAGAATACAACGTGCCAAACGCAACAACGCAATCGCATGGCGAAGTGCGTGATAGCGCCATTTTCACAGCGGTTTCAGAGCTTTTGGCTGCCTCAATCAAAATGTCGTCTTGCGCCTGAGCGTGTATTACAGACGCAAGTTCGCCAGAAGTTAATGCGCGAGGATTATCGGGCGTATACGTCGTGAAAGAAGAAGCTAGCGGCACTAATGCAGCAATCATATGCTCGTAATCTTTATCGGCAAGAACTCCAGCAATAAAATTTACCTTGCAATTTTTCATATCGGCAGCCGCCAGCAATTCCCGCAACGACTCAGCCAAAGCATATGCTCCTTGCGGGTTGTGAGCACCGTCTACAATGCAGAGCGGCTCTTTGCTAATAATTTCAAACCGCCCGGTCCATCTGGTCTTTTCAAGCCCAACATAAATAGCATTATCGGAAATGTTCCACCCAAGTGCACGCAGCGCCCACGCTGCCTCTATAGCAACGCTAGCATTAAACGGCTGGCAGCTTCCCAATAAACGTATTTGATAACTTTTGCCTTTGTATTCAAAACTGTATAAACCAGAAGAAAAATTGAGCGCACACACCTTCAAATTGTTAAAGTCGGGCATTATAAGCTGGCAGCCCCTATTTTTGCATGCAGCTTCTATAGGGATTAGCGCTTCTGCGTCTTGTTGCCAACTAACAACACTGCAGCCACTCTTAATAATGCCTGCTTTCTCGGAGGCTATCTCGCCTAGCGTTTCCCCTAGCAAATCTGTATGGTCAAGCCCTATGCGCGTTATAACACTAATGTCGGGAGTAATTATATTTGTGGCATCAAGCCTGCCACCTAGCCCCGTTTCCATAACGCATATATCGCAGCCTACAGCTTCAAAATGAACTAGCGCAACAGCACACATCAGCTCAAACTCAGTAGGATGTTCTCCTAGTTCGGCTTCAACAGCACACGCCGCATCTCGCACGCGCAATGTGGCAGCTGTTAAGTCAGGGATGTTTATGTCTTTGCCGTCAACACGTATGCGCTCTTCAAAGCGCTCTATATACGGGCTTGTGAACAGGCCTACTTTTAGCCCAGATTCCTGCAGAATAGACGACAAGTATGCGCATACACTTCCCTTGCCATTCGTGCCAGCAACATGCACAAAACGTAGCCTATCTTGAGGTTGCCCAAGCTTTTCAGTCAGCGCCTCTATTCGGCGAAGACCGGGTTTCGACGTAAGCCAGCGTGGTGTATTGATATATTCAACAGGGTCAAAATTCGCACTGTTGCACACGTCTTTTTCCGCGCAAGATGCTTTAATTCCCATTGATTGTTTCGCTTTTCAACAGCTGCCCTAAAGTGACGAAGTCGTTCTCAAGCGCCTCTCGCTTCTTGCTATCGTAGAGCGCAGCTGCGGGGTGAAATACAGGAAACACCTTAAAACGCCCAGCCATATGAAGCTGTCCGTGCAGCCCCGTTATTCCGCGATCGGTCTTCAGGATAAATCTCGTTGAAAAATTTCCTAGAGTAACTATGTACTCGGGATTTATGGTGCGCGTCTGTTCGCGTAAAAATGGCGCGCATGCTTCTATTTCCTCTGGTCTAGGATCGCGGTTTCCGGGAGGCCGACATTTAAGCACGTTGGCTATGAAAACCTCTTCACGCCTAAGACCAGCTACACCTAAAAGTTCATCTAAGTATTTTCCAGCAGCACCGACAAACGGGCGCCCCTGCAAGTCTTCGTTTTTACCCGGCGCTTCTCCCACTATAAGGACACGAGCATTCGGGCTACCTTCGCCAAATACTACGTTTGTGCGCCCATCAACAAGGGGGCAACTACGGCATTGCGATACACTTTGTCTAATTTCATCTAACGGAATAGGAATTTTACTCATACATACACCCGAGGCAGCCTGCCATTACCAAAACCAATACAAATTTCGTAGCTCATCGAGCCTAATATATCTGCCATTTCATCTATTGTCGCGAAAGCGTCGCCTTTAGCGCCAACTATTAGCACTTCATCGCCAATTTGCGGTTCAATATACGCAGAAGTGCCCCTAGATCGCTGAGACACCTCGAACATGCATTGATCCATGCAGATGTTACCCACCTGCGGAACTTGTTTGCCATTTAGTACAAAATTTATGCTGTTCGATAAGTTAAATCGCAGCCCATCTGCATAACCAATAGGAACCGTGCATATCTTTGCATAGCCGCCGCTTCTGTACGTAAGGAAATAACTTACACCCTCGCCCAAAGGAACGTTCTTTACGTCGGTAATGCGCGCGTGCACGCTCATCGCGGGAATTAAATCTATCATGCCAAACATTTCTGGCGTGGAATAGTAGCCATACAGCGAAAGACCTACACGAACCATATCGTATTGCAGTTGCGGGAATCGCGTGGTTGTTGCGGAATTGGCTGCATGTATTATTCCGGGATCGACTCCTAAAGCCTCCATTGCATCTAAAGCCATAAGGAAACGATTGTTGGCTCGCTCTATTTCCATAGTGTCAGATTCATCTGCCGTAGCAAAATGCGTAAACGTGCCAACCAGTTCAAGCGCCCGATGAAAAGACGTTTGCCGCAAAAATTCAGCAACTTCAGAATAATGAACACCTATCCTGTTCATTCCCGTATTAATCTTCAAATGATACGGAGCCTTCGTATCTATGCTGTCGGCTGCTTCAGCATAGCGTATAGCAAATTCTACATTGAATACGCTTGGCATTAATTTGTGCGCCAAAAGAAGCGGCACAGCTGAAATAGGCGGTTCAGACAGTATCAAAATAGGAGCCTGAATGCCCTCTTCGCGAAGCTGAATGCCCTCTTCCACCGTAGCAACAGCTAGCTGTTCGGCACCGGAATTCAACATAGTTTGCGCACAGCGTAGTGCACCGTGCCCATATCCATCTGCCTTAACTACTGCCATTAGACGAACGCCGGGCTGAAGTGAATTTTTCACAGCCATTGTATTGTGGCGAATAGCAGATAAATCTATCTGCACCCACGACCAACGCTTTTCGTATTCAGGAATTTCTGCAAGCGCCTCTGTGTTATACACTGGCGGCATTTCGCCATTTAAAACATCGGGAACGCGCAGGTAATATTTCATATCTGCAGGGTCGGTATACGACCTTGTATTTAGCTTCTTATTATCGATAGCAAGGCTTTCGCGCGGAACCTGCCAGCCATATTGAGCCGCCTTACGCCCACTTTCCTTGTAGCGTACATCTTCGCGACCCATCTCGGCAGCTCGGCGCGATTTGCGCATAGCATCGCCAGCCGACGTAAAGCCGGGACTGCGCTTTCTAAAGCCCGTGAAACCGTTAGGGAGTTCTTCCATAGCTATATTGTACGCTAGTTGTGACCTTTGCCGTCCATCATCTTTACGGCATGCGGCAAAGCGTCTACTATTCCTTCCCAATTCTCTGTTGCAGCTTTTGTTGAACCCGGCAAATTGATAACCAACGACCGACCACGTTGCATGCACAGCGCCCGCGACAGCATAGCGTATGGGGTAATTTGCAAGCTGTGCACGCGCATTGCTTCAGCTATTCCGGGAACATTTCTATCGCATACGTCCATCGTGGCTTCCGGCGTAACATCGCGAAGCGACAAGCCGCTGCCCCCACATGTAAGCACTACGTCGCATTTCAGTTCATCTGTTGCGCGCACAATTGCTGCAGATATGGCGCTGCGATCATCGGTAACTATAACGCGGTCGCGCAATTCCCAACCCGATTGCGCTATTAGCTGCTCTAGGGCATCGCCTGCCTGATCTTCTTTCATGCTGCGCGTATCTGAGCATGTAATTATCGCAAACGATACAGACTCACTCATAACGCTACCTCCTCTGGGATATCTAACAGTATGCACTCTAAAATATCGCCAGCTTTTTTCGACTCTAATCCGGCAGGCATTACGCTTAGACAGTTGGTTTTCTGGATAACACCAAAAGACCCCGAACTTTGATTCGTAGCTGGAGTTACTTTATAGGTGCCATCATCTGTAACTGTTAGCACAGAGCGCAGTAAAATCATGCGCGGATCTTTCTTTTTTACATCTTTTGTTAGGCTAGCGCGAACACGCGGATGATCGAAATGGCAATAGCCCTGCATCTTGCGCAGCGCTGGGCGAATTATCATCTCGAAACCACAATACGCTGCAGCCGGATTTCCCGGCAACCCAAATACGGGCGTGCCGTTCACAAGACCAAATGTCTGAGCCTTTCCGGGACGCATATTCACAAGCGTCATTAGCAGCTCGCCGGTATCTTCCACAACTTGTTTTATGAAGTCGTAATCGCCATTTGCAGCGCCGCCTGTTGTTATAACGAAATCGAATTGCGTGCTTGCCTGAACTACAGCGTTGCGTAAGCCCTCGTATGTGTCGGCAACAATAGGCAAAATTGTTGGAATTGCACCTGCGGCTTTCGCGCATGCAGCCAAAGCAAAAGAGTTAGATTCGCGAATGTGACCAGCACCGGGAACCGTATCCGGCGGCACCAGTTCGCTACCCGTAGCCATAATTCCCACAGTTGGACGCTTGCGTACAGGCACTTTTAGCACGCCGCAGCTAGCCAAAAAACCTGCGCCAGCGGTACCTAGAACTTCTCCTGCTTGCACCACTACCTGCCCTGCACGAGCCTCTTCACCAGCCTGTCGCACATTACTTCCAGCTGCAGTAGGCTGGGTAAACGACACGATAGATCCTCGTTTGCCGTCGCCTTCAACTACATCCACTATCTCGTATTTCACAACAGCATCGACATCTGAGGGCAATTCAGCGCCCGTCATTATGCGAATGCACTCCCCAAAACCAATAGCATCTTGGAATACATCGCCTGCACCTATATCGCCAATTACTTTTAGCTGAACCGGCGCATCCGCGCTAGCGTCAGTCAAGTCGGATGCATGCACGGCAAAACCATCCATCGCGGAATGCGCAAAAGGCGACACGTCTATATCGCTTCGCAAATCCTCTGTTGCAACGCGCCCAACGGCGTCAAGCAACCCCACAGTCTCAACCGGCATGTCGCCAATGCGGCTTAACACAAGTTCTCTAGCTTCGCTAAGAGATATCATTTCGTCTTTTGACATAACACTCCTCAAACGTGGATATATAAGTGCATAGAATGGGCGCCTCGAAAGACGCCCATTGTTTCGCCGCTATCGTTCTATGTTGTAGAAGGCTTTAATGCCTGCGTACTGCGACTGGTCTTCCAACTGTTCTTCTATGCGCAACAACTGGTTGTACTTCGCCACACGATCGCTGCGTGCTGGAGCACCTGTCTTTATTTGCCCACAGTTGGTAGCAACAGCCAAATCGGCAATTGTAGTGTCTTCAGTTTCGCCAGAGCGATGACTCATAACGCATGCATAACCATGTGTTTTCGCCAGCTCTATCGCATCTAGCGTTTCTGTCAAGCTGCCTATCTGGTTTACCTTGATAAGTATTGCATTAGCGCAGCCCATTTCGATACCTTGGCGCAAGCGCTCGGTATTAGTAACAAACAGATCGTCGCCCACAAGTTGAACTTTATCGCCTATGCGCTCGGTCAGTTTGCGCCAGCCTTCCCAGTCTTCTTCAGCCATGCCATCTTCAATAGAAATAATGGGGTACTTTTCAACCAAGTTAGCCCAGTAATCCACCATTTCATCGCTTGTTAGTTCGCGACCCTCTCCTGACAGAATGTATTTCTTTGATTTGACATCAAAGAATTCTGTTGAAGCCGGATCCATGGCAAACATAATGTCGCTACCGGGGGTGTAGCCAGCTTTTTCGCAAGCTTCACTAATGTACTTTAGGGGCTCTTCATTTGTTTTCAAGTTTGGAGCGAAGCCGCCTTCATCTCCGACGCCACCACCCAAACCTGCATCATGCAAAACAGCTTTAAGGGTGTGATATATCTCGGCACACCAGCGAAGCGCTTCAGCAAACGTGCTAGCGCCCACAGGCATAATCATATATTCCTGAAAATCAACATTGTTGTCGGCATGCACGCCGCCGTTCAAAATGTTCATCATAGGCGTGGGCAAAGTGTGCGCATTAGCACCACCAACATACTTATACAGTGGCAATTCAGCAGATTCAGCCGCCGCTTTAGCCACAGCAAGCGAAGCGCCAAGAATTGCATTAGCGCCTAATTTCCCCTTATTCGGAGTGCCGTCAACATCTAGCATTTCCATATCGACGCTACGCTGATCCTCGGCGGATAGCCCAAGCAATGTATCAGCAATTTCTACATTGACATGCTGCACAGCGTTAAGAACGCCCTTGCCCATATAGCGCGACTTTTCGCCATCTCGCAATTCGACAGCTTCAAAAGCACCGGTAGACGCACCGGAAGGAACTGCCGCACGGCCGAATGAACCATCATCCAGCACGACCTCCACCTCGACAGTAGGATTCCCGCGAGAATCGAGAACCTCACGTCCGAACACGTCGACGATAACCGCCATAGCTGCCTCCCTTTCGTGGTTTTACAAACAATAACGATAATATCAAAGAAAACGTCATAGTACAGATTGTTAATACTGCGCGGAAAGATCGGCGTGTGCATAGGCATCGGCATCAAGCGCAAAGAACTTCCCGGCTTTGAACCGATCTAGCGCCACCAAAGCTATCATGGCTGCATTGTCACCACACGCAGAGAGCGGAGGCATTATAAGCTGCACACCAATTTCTCCACACATTTGCTCGTATGCCTGACGCAGATAAGGATTTGCAGCCACACCACCGCCCAAGCAAAACTTTTTCGCCCCAGTTTGTTTAAGTGCAGTTTTAGCTTTAGCTACTTGAACATCTACAACAGCGGCTTGAAAACTGGCGCATATGTCTGGCATATTTAGTTCCACACCAGCAGCGCGCTGTTCGTTTATATAAGTGGTAACAGCCGTTTTAAGCCCCGATAAGCTGAAGCGCAAATCTTTTGAATGAATCATTGCGCGCGGAAACGCTATAGCATCTGGGTTTCCTGTTGCCGCAAGACGCGATATATGCGGTCCGCCCGGATAAGGCAACCCTAGCGCCTTAGCAACTTTGTCAAATGCTTCTCCCACCGCATCATCTATGGTGGCGCCCAATATTTCGTAGTTGCCCCAGTCGCGCATATACACAAGCATAGTGTTGCCACCAGAAACAAGCGATACAACAGCTGGCGGGGAAAACGGAATGTCAGCGTCCGATTCAGTAGCTAGCTTATTTGCGTACAGGTGCCCCTCTAAATGGTTTACCCCGATAAACGGCACGTCGGCTGCCCATGCTGCGCCCTTGGCAAACGCAACACCCACAACAAGCGCGCCCACAAGCCCGGGCGCATAGGTTACAGCCACGCCATCAAGGTTTTTGTATCGAATTTGACCCGCATTTTCTAGCGCAACGTCGCAAACTCCACATATAGCCTCTATATGTTTGCGGCTTGCAATTTCTGGAACAACACCGCCGAATCTAGCATGAAAATCTATCTGGCTTGCCACAACGTCTGAGAGAATGCGCCCATCGCCATCTATTACGGAAGCAGCAGTTTCGTCACACGAACTTTCTATTGCCAAAATTAGCGGATTTGCAGCATGCACCCGATCGGGCATTTCTATATCGCACTTTGCGGAAAACCCCTGCGAGGTTTCAAGAAGCTCGTCCACGGCGGCACCCATAATAACGGCATCTTCACCATCTGAATAGTATCGCGGACGCACGCCTAAACGTTTGAAACCCATGTGCTCGTAAAATGCAATCGCCGACAAATTAGACGCACGCACTTCTAAGGAAGCCGATGTAGCGCCTAAGTTTCGCGCGTCTTCCAAAATGCGCAGAAGCAATTGCCTAGCCAAACCACAACGTTGATATTGCGGCTCTACGGCAATTTTTAGTATCTGAACCTCGCCGCAGGCGATAAGCCCTCCGGCATAGCCAACCGTGCAACCAAAAGAATTGCTAGCGCGCCACCATGTACGATCGGCGCGAGGCAGCTCATCAGCAATTAGTGCCTTATTCCATGCGTCTGTTCCCATTAATTTGGATTCTATATCGGCTACATCGGCAATATATTTGGAGGCAAGCGGTGTATACACAATTCCCTGAGCATTTGCGAATTCCCCCACACGAGATGAGGCATGCATAGTAACCCGGCAGTCTTGCACGCCGGTGTGCAGATTTTTAGGCTCTTTGCTTGCAAGTTTTTTTCGCTCGTTTTCCTCAGCATCGGAAAGGCGTGTATATACTGGCAACAACTTTCCGGGGTTATGCCGCGAAACATCAAGCGGGTCGGAATTTTCCATCCGCCAAGCATGTTGCAGCGCTAAAAGTAAGCCTTTACCGGAAGGAGTCCAAATATCTTCAGGCAGAAATTCGCCAACGCCAACAAACAGCTCTGCATATTTCTGCAACCCATCTCCCCCAACAAAGATATTTGCAGATTCTGCTTTGGGAGAGGTGTTCACAAAGCGAGTTCCGCACGAGCCGGAAGCGCCAGTGGCGCTTCCGTGCGAGTCAGGACTGTATGAGCGACTGGACACTTCTCCCAAAGCAGAATCGGACATACCCGTTGTATCGACAGGTTCCGATGTCAACGGTGTTTTCATAAAGCTATACGTCTCAGCAACATTAAAAGTAGATTCTGATTTGGGAGAGGTGTTCACAAAGCGAGTTCCGCACGAGCCGGAAGCGCCAGTGGCGCTTCCGTGCGAGTCAGGACTGTATGAGCGACTGGACACTTCTCCCAAAGCAGAA
The DNA here is from genome assembly GCF_011039055.1 of Adlercreutzia sp. ZJ154. NCBI lineage: Bacteria > Bacillati > Actinomycetota > Coriobacteriia > Eggerthellales > Eggerthellaceae > Adlercreutzia > Adlercreutzia sp. ZJ154. The sequence goes on along the minus strand of NZ_JAAKEF010000009.1, from coordinate 53,884 downwards.
TCGGACATGTCCGTTGACATCGGAACCGGACAGGTCGCATCAAATTCCTGCGCTTTCACAACACTATCGGCGGTAAGCCTGCAAACACCTTCGTTGGCTACCTCAAACCAAGCGGGATAAACCTCTTTGCGCATCGCATCCCCAAGCAAAAGCAGCTTTCCGCGCACACCACTATCCCACGCCCTCCAAGCTATAGAATCAAGCGTAGACACTCCAATAAGCGCAACTTCTAAAGCACTAGCAATTCCTTTTGCTGTAGCCATAGCTATGCGAACACCCGTGAAAGACCCCGGGCCACGCCCAACACACACGCAAGCTATATCTTCGCGATTAATACCTTCACGCTTTAGAAGCTGATCGATCCGAGGAAGAAGCTGTGTATTCGACGCGCGCTTTGCCGCCGCCTCTGTACCTGCTATAAATTCAATAGAACTATCAGTGGGGTGCAGCTTCCCAAGCCCTATGGCTATAACCTCATTCGCGGTATCGAATGCGAGGACATACATATTGCGCCCGCTGCGCCCGCGCGTTATTTCTTCTTGAAATATTGACATAACCCGATTTTACTCGCGAGACGCAATTTCACCTAATCATTCATCCAATCGGCGAGCAATTGTGCTGAACGTTCGCCGCTAGCCCACGCATTCATATTGCGACTGTCTCCCTCAACATTGATTTGTATATGCAGGGCATCATCGGGCATTTCGTCTGCAAATTTATCAGACCATTCTATAAAAGTAACGCCCGGCGTGCAGGAATCCGTCGCATAGTAAAAATCAATATCTTCAAGTTGCGAGGCATCATCTAACCTATATAAATCGAAATGAATAATCTTTAAGCCTTGCGCATCGTATTCCTGCATTATATTGAAAGTGGGGCTGGTGACAGCATCGGCGCATCCTAGTTCTGCGGCAACAGCCTGTACAAAATACGTCTTGCCAGCGCCCAAATCGCCATTTAGCAATACAACATCACCATCGCGTAAATGCGAAGCTAGCTGTGCTGCTTTTATAGCTAAAGCCATGTTAGTCCCTATCGCATTTCTGCCTAGTACCATGCGCAGCATACATTACAAGCCCCACCAAAACACCACCGATTATGTTGCCTAAAGTTACCGGTATTAGATTCGCAGTAATAAATGTACCGAAATTCAACACAGCAGTATTTATGCCCGCGTCAGCAATAGCGCTAGCATATGCACCCATATTGGCAAAGATGCCCACAGGAATATAGTACATATTAGCCACACAGTGCTCAAATCCCGCCAACACGAATCCAAATATTGGGAAAAACACCCCCAGCACCTTTCCCGCAGTATCGTGCGCGGTATTGCCTAAATAAATTGCTACACAAACTAACAAATTGCAGAATATTCCCAGAACAAAGGCATTCATCCAAGGAAGTGCGCATTTCGATGCCGCAATTTTCGCCGAGTAAACAGCAAGCGTGCCTCCGCCAATATCAAGCTGACCAAAAAACGCCATTAAAGCCGCAAGACCCACAGCTCCTATGAAATTCCCCACATAGACTACTGCCCAATTTCGCAAGAGACTAGCCCATGTAATTTCGCCCGATATGGCTGCAGTAACCATCAAAGCGTTGCCGGTAAACAATTCCGCCCCTAGCAGCACTATCATAATAAGCCCGATGGGAAACGCGGCAGCCGTTACCAAACGAACCATACCAGTATCTGGTATGTTTTGCGCCGCCGTAGAGGAAGCAACAGCTCCTAGCCCTACTAAAACGCCGGCGAATATTGCCAACACAAGCAAACGCCACACAGGCGATGTTGCCTTAACCGGGCATGCTTTTACATAATTGTCCGTTATTTCTTTTGGTGTGTATATTGGCATCTACGCTCTTCCTTCCGAAGACATAACTACATGTTTCAGCAACACCGCAGTAGTAACAGACCCTATTCCGCCGGGTACTGGTGTTATAGCAGACACTATAGGCTCTACCGCTGCAAAATCTACATCGCCGCAAAGCATTCCATCGGAGTCGGTGTTGGTTCCAACATCTAATACTATATGCCCTGCTCTGAAATATTCTTCCCCATATGCACGCGCCCTGCCAGTAGCGCATATAACTATGTCAGCTGCACGTGTAATTTCTGACAAATTTGCAGTTCCGGAATGACAAAGCGTAACAGTAGCGTTGCGTGAAAGCATAAGCATAGCTGCCGGTTTACCCACAACAAGACTGCGCCCTAAAACAGCCACACTCCTGCCAGCAATATCTATTCCATAGTAATCTAGCATCTCCACACAAGCTTGCGCAGTACACGGCGAGAAACTTTCTCGAACGTCGGCAAAAATACCTGCAAGCGATGCGGCGCACACTCCATCTATATCTTTTTCCGGTGCAATTTTGTTGCAGAGATGCAATTCGTCTAAAGTATTTGGAAGCGGACGAAATATCATGCACCCATGCACAGATTTGTCTGCATTGATGCTTTCCAAGACCGCCTCTACATCAAACTGAGATACACCTGATTCAAATTCATGCACATTAACTTTAATGCCAATGCTTTCAGCCTTTGAAATTATGCTGCGCTGATATGCTGCATCCGAACTACTATTACCCACACGAACAAGCGCCAAACAAGGCTGCATTCCGCGCTTACCCTGTGCTTGTACGCAATTCTTCAAACTGGAATATATGGCATCTGCAACTGGCTTTCCCTTTAGCAATTGCGCCATTATTCGCCTCCGCCTACGCGCTCTAACACGTGTGCATATATCTCGTCTGCCAAACTGTCGTTTTCAGACATTATTCTATGAACCTTATTCATATACTGCTTAGCTAAAGATTCTTCAGTCATCCATTCCGTATTTATACATACGTTCAGCGCGGCACCTTTTATCGCAGCTTTGGCGAACACAGCCGCCACGCCAGCATCCGATACGACCATCCTGCTTCCGTCGCGCACCAACATCTTGCATTCATCCAGCACATCTGCACATTCTTGCATTATGTCTAGCGGAATATCACATGCCTGAATAAGTGCCGAATTTAGCGCTAGTTCTTTGCTGGCTATCTGCTCAGATGTGTCAGCCGGCATTTTGAATGCAGCAGACATAGACGCGAACGCTTCCGCATCTAAGTCGATTAAGCGCAAAAGATTCTTGCGAGTGCTCTTTAGGCGATTGACAGATGCCCTCATTTGTTCGTGCGTATTTGCGTATTTTTGATTGCTTACAGTTATGTTGCCTACCATACTTGCAAGCGCAGCAGATAAAGCACCCACACAAGCGCAAGCGCCGCCACCACCGGGAGTAGGTGCCGAACTTGCAAGATCTTCAATAAACTCTTCGGTCAACACAGCGTCTACCTCTGCCCTTTTTGAACTGCGATGCTTCCTGTTTGCGCAAACACACCTTTAACATTCATGCACTTCCGAATCTCCGCAAATAAAATGCGCATGCATGTCTACAAGATAAAGCTCTGAATCGTCATGCACGCGTATGTTCGGATTCTCTCTAAGAAGATCGATGCGCGCCACCTTGCAATGATGCAGTTTGCATGTCTGCGATCTTACTTGCCAAACCATACACGACCCATCCTCTGCCTGCAAGCAACACCGCGTAGTGCCGCGATCTATAGGATGCACATCGTTTTCCAAGATATAGTTATGTATACGCAAAACTTCTTCGCGCGTCATAGCTATAACGTTCAGACCACAGCATTGCCCGCATTGTTTGCATTCAGGAAAGCTGTTGTCTCCATCAAAATGAATGATGGAGACATTTTGCGCTTTGCGGTTGCGTATAAACGCAGCACGAGCATCGCTAGCCTTTTCTAAAAGAGATGCTGTATCTCTAAATGATGCCATACTTTAGAATAGCCCCGAGATAACGCCATTTTCATCAACATCTATATTGAAGGCAGCAGGTGTCTTTCCAAGACCGGGCATAGTCATTATGCTGCCAGTTAGCGCCACCACAAACCCAGCGCCAGCACTAACTTTTACCTGACGCACTGTTACGGTGAAATCTTGCGGAGCACCTAATTTAGCGGCATCATCGCTAAACGAGTATTGCGTCTTCGCCATGCAGACGGGCATATTGCCAAAGCCGAGCGCTTCAAGTTGCGCTATCTCTTTTACGGCAGCAGGTTCGAAAGCTACATCTTTGCCGTGATATACCCGACGCACTATCGCTTCTATCTTTTCGGAAATTGACAGGTCATCGTCATAGGCGAACTCAAATGTTTCGCGGCTGCGACCTTCCGCATCTCCGTCTTGTGCTAGGCGTACAACTTCATCCGCCAGCGCTAAGCCGCCTTCGCCACCTTTTGCCCAAACTTCCGATAGCGCCACGTTCACTCCAAGTTCGCGACATTTTTCCTCTACAAGAGCCAATTCCGCAGGAGTGTCGGTCGGGAAAGCATTTATTGCCACTACGCATGGAAGATTGTATACCTTAGTTATGTTTTCTACATGCTGTAGCAAATTTGGAAGACCGGCTGTAAGGGCATCCAGATTTTCGGTATTCAGCTGATCTTTTGGTACCCCACCATGATTCTTAAGCGCACGCACCGTGGCAACAACAACCACAGCATCGGGCTTCAGACCAGCCAAGCGACACTTTATGTCTAAGAATTTTTCGGCACCCAAATCGGCTCCAAAACCAGCCTCGGTTACGCAGTAATCGCCCAACGCCAACGCCATACGTGTCGCCATAATTGAATTGCAGCCATGTGCAATATTTGCAAAAGGACCCCCGTGTACAAAAGCAGGCGTGCCTTCAAGTGTTTGCACCAAATTCGGCTTTAACGCGTCTTTCAGAAGCGCGGTCATAGCACCTTCGGCGTGCAAATCGTGCGCAGTAACCGGCTTGTCATCGTATGTATAACCCACCACAATGCGCCCTAAACGCTCTTTTAAGTCGGTGATACTTGTTGCTAAACAGAAAATTGCCATTACTTCGCTTGCCACGGTTATATCAAATCCATCTTCGCGAGGAACGCCATGGGGCTTACCACCCAAGCCATCTACAATATGACGTAACTGGCGATCGTTCATATCCACAACGCGCTTCCATGTTATTTTGCGAACGTCTATGTTAAGTTCGTTGCCATTCTGTATATGTGCATCCAGCAAAGCAGCTAACAGATTGTTCGCGGCACCTATCGCATGAAAATCGCCCGTAAAATGCAAATTGATATCTTCCATTGGAACCACTTGAGCATATCCGCCACCAGCCGCACCACCTTTAATTCCAAATACGGGACCTAAAGAAGGTTCACGCAAAGCAACTACGACATTCTTTCCGCGCTGCGACAATGCATCTGCAAGTCCTACTGTAGTAGTAGTTTTGCCTTCGCCCGCAGGCGTTGGATTAATAGCTGTAACCAATATTAGTTTGCCCGGCTTGTGCTCTTCTTCTCTAAGTAAGTTATAGTCAACCTTGGCTTTGTAATTTCCATATAGCTCTAAATACTTGTCATCTATGCCACACGCTTGGGCAATTTCTTCGATGTGCTTGGTCTTTGCTGCTTGGGCGATCTCGATGTCTGTCAGCATGCGTGCCTCCTAGCCGCGATATGTTGGTGGATGCAACGATTCTAACTCGCAAAAGATGCGCTCAATGCGCCAATGTCGCAGGCGCTGCTTATTTCGCACGCAACGGCAAAAGACAAATTCAGCCCGGATTAGTCATTTTTTATTGCAAAAATGGTCAAAACTTTCGACTTTCCACGGTGCAAAGCGCCAAATTGCACCTATTGAAACGCTATGTTCTTCTGTTTGCCCAGTGTTCTCCATATTTCACGCAGATTATTCGAGACATTACCGTGGAAAGTCGGAAGTTTTGACCACTTTCTGCTGAAAAATATCCTATCAACGATGCGCGCACTAAGAATTTGCATTGCAATCAGATATAAGCCGCAGCCCTTCTAGCGTAAGTTCTGGGTTAACGTGCGTTATTGTTTCGCAATGCTTAGCCACAAGCCCCGCCAAGCCACCGGTAGCCACAACAAAAGTTTCATAGCCTAGTTGTTTGAATACGCGCTTTATAAGCCCTTCTACCCGGTCAACTTCGCCAAGAACTATTCCAGATTGCATAGCTTCTACAGTGTTTGTACCTATTACGTAGCTGGGTGCCTCTAAAGCCACAGCGGGAAGCTGCGCACCGCGGGTAAAAAGCGTTTGCGCAGATGTCTGTAGACCCGGCGCTATAATGCCACCAACAAAGAAGCCTTCTGAATCTATAACTTCGATATTGGTAGCAGTCCCAAAATCTACAACTATCCCGGGGTAGCCATATATTGCCTTCATAGCTACAGCATCAGCAATGCGATCGGCGCCTATTTCTGAAACGTTAGGATAATGCGCGCAGAACAGCTGACCTGCCGTTTGAGCGCTGCATATTAGCATGTCTACCCCGCAACATTCGCGCACCGCGCTACACCATGCCTGAGTCAGCTGCGGAACAACCGAAGATAAAGCCGCTCTATGCACACAAGATAGATCTAGCCCCGCCGATTGAAAAAGCGAGATTAGGCTGACACGCAGCTCATCCGCAGTGCAAACCCGATTTGTGGCAAGTCTCCACATATTTATCAGATCAGATTTGGAATACACCCCGACAACCGTTTGTGTGTTGCCAACATCTACCGCAAGAAGCATATTTCCCACTTCCCCATTCATCTTTAGATACCACAACGTCTAGATATCAGCTAATATATTACTCTGACATAAAGTATTTTGTTTATATCGTTGTAGTTAGAAAAAGAGGTCTGACATGAGTGACGCAACAAGCCGTATTCTTGTGGTAGATGACGAAGCTACAATCACTGATTTCGTAGGTTATGCATTAAAAACCGAAGGGTACACAGTAGATCTCGCAAAGAACGGCGAGGATGCATTGGTGCTGGCTAGCCAAAACAACTATGATCTTTATATCTTAGACATTATGCTGCCCGGCATTGACGGATACGAACTATGCCGCCGACTGCGCACAAGCACAGCAGCCCCTGTTTTGTTCCTCTCTGCACGCGACACTGAACTAGATAAAGTGGTCGGTCTTGAGATAGGCGGAGATGATTACCTATCAAAGCCTTTTGGTGTACGCGAATTAGTGGCTAGAGTACGTGCGCTTTTGCGCCGTGGATCCGGCGATTTGGGCATATCCGGTAACAAAATTGCCATCAGCGGAATAACTTTAGACGAAGATGCTCATACGGCAATAGGAAACATTGGCGAAATAGAGCTAACTCCTCGCGAATTCGAACTGCTAGCTTCGCTGATGAAAAATGCCGGCAAAGTTGTATCGCGCGAAGATTTGCTACGCGATGCATGGGGCTGGGAGTATCTAACCGAGACAAAAACGGTTGATACCCACATCAAGCGGCTGCGCGACAAGATTTCCAATGCGGGATACGATTCTGGCTTGGTTGAAACCGTGCGCGGCTATGGCTATCGTTTTAAAGTGGTGAATAACTAAGAAACAGCTAAGCATCTCTTAGCTGTTTCAGCTTTTCTAATACATCGGGGCTAATGCGATTAGCTATTGTGCTTTTGCGGGCAATTGCAGGCTTTTCTTCTAAGCGCATACTGTCGTAATAAGATTCCATTTCGTGGCAGAAGCCCTCGGCGCTCATTCTGTCAACGCCATCGCCAAATACCGTATCTTGTATAGTAGAGTCGCTTGTCACCACTATGGTTTCCACGTTGCGCTCGCGTGCATCGTGCGCCAATTTTTCTATTACACGATCGGCTATCTGACCTGCAGGAGAAAATATAATCCTAACCCCGCCAACACTTTCAGCTTCCCCACGTGAATACTGGTTATCTTTGCCATCGAATACAATTATGGCTTGCATATCGCGACCCGAATAATTTATTACATCATTTAGCAGGCGTTCACGAGCCACATTAAATGTATCGTCTGTATAGTCAGGCAGCATAATGCGTTTATAACGACTGCCCGAGCGCAATACGTTATAGCCATCTACTATAAGTAGTTTCTTACGCGTTTTGGACATTTTGGCGGAGCCATTCATACATAAATACAGTAGATGCCTGCGCTACATTTAGAGAAGCAACGCAGCCCTCTTGTGGCAGAGCCGCCGCAATGTCGCACGTTTCGAGAACTAGCCTAGACACCCCATCGTGTTCGCTGCCCATAACTAAAACAATGCGCCCCTTTAAATCGGCATCCCATAAAATGCAGTCCGCGTGCTCTGTTGCTGCTATCGCCCAAAAACCATCTTCTTTCGCGCGTTCAATAAAATTTGAAATATTTGCAACCTGAGCTATTGGAATATGCGAGACAGCACCAGCCGAACTTTTATATGTAGCAGCGCTAACATGTGCCGATCTTTTATTTGGAATAACAAGCCCGCTAGCTCCTACCGACTCTGCGGAGCGCGCTATGGCACCTAAATTGCCCGCATCGGTTATGTGGTCGCAAACAACTATGAGCGCATTACCAACTTCTTCGGCATGCGTTGAAGCTGCTGCTAATATTTCGCCACCGCTAACATATGAATAGGGCTTCGCTTCTGCCATAACTCCCTGATGGCTTCCGCGTTCACTAATTGAATCCATTCGCTTTCGGGAAATTTCGCGCACTGATATGTCGCGCTGCTTTGCCTTTCGCAGAATGTCTTTAATAAGACCATCGTGTTGCACGTTGTCAGACAAAAGAACGTTGCGCAGAGGAACCCCGCTGCGCAACGCCTCTATTACAGCACGCTTTCCTTCGATATATTCAGCCATGTGTTATATGCCAACCATATTGTTTCCAATATTACTTATTCGAAGAAGGTGGCGAAAATGTTAGTGCCACCCCGCGTCATAGTCTTCATTTTGCCATTGACAAAAACCATAGCCTCTCTCAGGTAATCCAGCGTTACATCTTTGCGCTCTCCTGTGCGACGGCGTTTCAGCTCTACCTTACCTTCCGCCAAGCCGCGCTTTCCTACAATTACCTGCAAAGGCCATCCGATTAAGTCGGCATCAGCAAATTTTACGCCAGCCCGCTCGTCACGATCATCAATAGCTATCTCAAATCCCATCTGCGCCAAATCGTGCGCAATAGTATTTGCAACGTTCATTACTTCATCATCGGAAGATAGCGGCAAAATGCACAGATGCGCAGGAGCTATAGATGGCGGCCAGATTATGCCATCATCGTCGTTATGTTGCTCTACAACAGCAGCCAACGTTCTGGTGACACCCACGCCGTAGCAACCCATAATGAAAAACTGCTCTTTGCCATCGCGGTCAAGATAGGTGGCGTTCATGGTGCGAGAATACTTATCGCCTAGCTGGAACACTTGGCTAACCTCTATGCCACGCGCACCCTGTAGTGCACATCCGCACTCGGGGCAGGAGTCGCCAGGAACGGTCGTGCAAAGATCAGCCCATTCATCCACCTGAAAATCGATTCCCAGTTGTGCGCCAACATAATGATATCCATCCTCGTTAGCACCAACAGCCCACATAGAAATATTGCGCAAGTTGCGGTCGGCTACTATTCGCGCTTCGTCCGGCAGCCCCACCGGACCCATCGAACCCTTGTGCAAACCGCAAGCTATCATTTCCTCGTCGGTCAGAAACTCAAATCCGGCAACAGCGCGATCAGCCTTGATATCGTTTAATTCATGATCGCCCGGAATAAAGAAAACCACCAATTCACCATCGGCGCTCTTGCCCGAAAGTGCCTTCACGGTGGAACTTGCTGGAATATTCAAGAATTCCGCTAGCTCATCGATAGTATGAACATTAGGAGTTGAGATTTTCTGCATCGTGTCGGTCTTATGCATGGTCGGATGGCAAATGCACTCAGCAGCCTCGGCATCGGCAGCATATCCACATGCACAGTGTACAAGTTCAGCCTCGCCCGATTCGGCAAGTGCCATAAATTCAGTAGTTACGCTACCACCAATCTGACCAGAGTCGGCATCTACCGCACGCCAAGAAAGCGCACATCTATCGCAAATGCGTCCATACGCACCACTCATATCGTCATATGTCTGCTGCAGAGATTCTTGGGTTTCATGGAATGAATACGCATCCTTCATTATGAATTCACGACTTCTAAGCAAACCAAAGCGCGGTCGTATTTCGTCGCGGAATTTCACCTGTATTTGGTACAGCGATACGGGAAGTTGCTTGTAGGAGCGCAATTCATCGCGTACTAGCGATGTGATAAGTTCCTCATGTGTGGGACCTAAGCAAAAACCATGATCGTGCCTATCGTGCAAACGCATCAACTCTGGACCATAATCATCCCAGCGACCGCTTTCATGCCATAAGTCGGATGGTTGCAAAGCAGGCATCATTATCTCTTGCGCACCGATTGCATCCATTTCTTCACGCACGATATTCTCAACTTTTCGCAGCACTCGAAGACCAAGCGGCAAAAATGTATAGACTCCGCTTGCGGTTTTGCGAATCATTCCAGCGCGGAGTAACAGTTTGTGACTAGCTATTTCTGCATCTGCCGGATCCTCTTTTAGGGTAGGCATATAAAACCTACTGAGGTGGATTATCTCAGTCATCGACTCTCCTTCAGTCGGCCGAGATTCGCCACTTTAGAGTTTCTCGACCTCTTCCATCAGCGCATCAACTATATGCGCTTCATCAACTTTTCGCACAATTCTACCATGACAGAAGATGGCTCCCTGACCTTCTCCGCAAGCAACCCCCACATCTGCATCGGCGGCTTCACCCGGACCATTCACAACACAGCCCATGACAGCCACTTTGCATGGACGATTTAGACGCGATATCGCCTCTTCAACCGCCTTGGCAATAGGAATCATATCTACCTTGCAACGCCCACATGTAGGGCAACTTATAATCTCGGGAGTTCTGCACCGCATATCAAGAGCCGCAAGCAACTGCCACGCAGCGCGCACTTCAAGAACTGGATCGTCGGTTAGCGAAATGCGCATTGTATCGCCTATTCCCTGCTCTAAAAGAACGCCCAAGCCAGCAGCAGATTTTATTGTGCCCTGAAAAACAGTACCGGCTTCAGTAATTCCTATATGTAGCGGAATATGGGGTATACGCTGGCTTAACAGGCGATAAGTTTGTATCGTTGTTTTCACATCGTGCGCTTTAGCTGACACTACAATATCGTGAAAATCGCGTTCTTGTTCAAAATAGCGCACGTATTCCGCGGCAGATTCAGCCAGCTTTTCGGGCAGCGTAAGGTCTTTGCGTGCTGCCAAAGCAGAATCGAGCGACCCGGCGTTTACCCCGATACGTATAGGAATTCCCGCGCCGCGCGCCGCATCTATGACCATGTTTGTGTTTTCTAAACCCCCAATATTGCCGGGATTTATCCTAAGTTTTGCCGCACCGCTCCACGCAGCACGCATTGCTATTCGTGCATCGAAATGGACATCGGCAACTACCGGCAGCGGCGATTTTTCGCAAACTTGTTGAAAAGCGGGAAGAGCATCATGATTCGGAATAGCCATTCGCACTATTTCGCATCCCGCTTCTGCCAAGCGCTCTATCTGATTTAGATTTGCTGAAACATCAGTTGCAGGACAGCTAAGCATCGATTGTACAGAAACAGGAGCCCCACCACCTATGGCAACTCCACCCGCGCTTCGTCTGCCAACCATAACTTGATGAGTATTGTCGCGCACCGAAGACATGTTTTCCACAGAAATATCCGTATCCGAAATAACGTTTTCCACCTAAAAAACCATCCTTAAAGCCGCTATCTTCACCTAAGGATTATCCATCACCAATTACCGAAGATAAAGCGTTGTACATCTTGATTTAGCATAATAACGAACAAGCCAATAAAAAGCGTCATTCCAACTAATGAGAGGTATCCCATCACGCGGGTGGAAACTTGACGACGGCTGATTTTCTGAAAGACCTCTACAACAAAGCGCCCGCCATCTAGCGGCGGAATAGGAAGCAGATTCATCAATCCCAACGAAACAGAAATTATCGCCATAAAGAACAGCGCTTCAGCTACGCCCGCAGCGAAATAGTCAGCCGACATAACGGCAATGCCAACTATGCTAGTGGAATTCGATACAGTCTGCGCCGCTGTAGCCGGATTGAATAGACCAAGAATAGCTTGAATTGTCATTCCAATATATGTGAACCCAGCCGTTATAGCTTTATCTGGGCTAACTATTACATGCACGATTTCGCCTGTGTCGGGATGCGAAACATCAAAGCCTATAACCGAGTAAATTAAAATAAACGCCACAATTGCAAAAATAAGATTCGCAGCAATTCCTGCAAGCAAAATTACCGAGCGCTTCCAAAACGGTAAATTCCTATATTGTTGTGATAATTCCCGCTTGAAAAGCGCTTCTGCGCTGTCAACTATACGCGGCGCGCCCATCGGCTGTACTGCAGGTGCCAAAGCGCATAGACGAGCAGCTTGACGGCGCTGTTTTCTAGTGGGCTGTACGGCTGGCGTGCGATACACTTCTTGCGTATCCTTGCGGGTAGGCGCAATAACACTTCCCCACTCCACCAGCTGGTCTAGCGCATTTTGTGCATCTTCTTGGTCGATGTTGCAGCGCTGCGCAACCTCGTCAAGAGTAATAGAGCCACTACGATACACGCAATTGAGAACAGGTTGAATGTTTTCGTCTATCGGATCGCATTCCATTCCACAAACTTTGGCATACCCACCTAAAGGAACCGCAGTTACGCCAAATCGCGTTCCCGCCTTTGTAAAACCAATGCTTGGTCCGGGCAGCCCTAACATAAATTCCGTAACGCGAACCCCGAACGCCCGCGCAGCCAAATAATGACCACCTTCGTGAATAAATACGAGAAAGCCAATAGTGAAAACCGCGGAAACGATCATAAACAATATGTCCATATAACGCCTTAACTAATCAAGCGAATCATGTTTTTACATATTGTGCGATACAAGAGGTAAATGCTGCAAGGTTTTTGCAAGATTCTTGTAAGTTTTACGCAAGGCGCACACGAGAATTACGCCTAAACCAATATTGCATATATGCGAAAAGAAGACGAAATTCAGTGTCATCAAATATTGCATTTTTGATACCTACACGTCAGATCTCATATCTAAAGTCATACAGACAAAACATATCCGCAATGCAGTGGTTAGGAGATAGACGTGGCACGAACTAAAGCAAAACGACCGAATATACGCGCTCGTCGCGCACTAGCAACTTTAATAGCGGTAGCTCTGATATTAGGACTGATACCGGGGGTTCCAATGGGAGCCGATATAGCGTATGCCGAAAACAACACAAACTTAGATATTGGTAGAGAAATATATTACTCAACCGCCCGCACGAATTATATGTACACCAACGGCAATATAGCCTATTGCGGTGTTCCATCTAAAAAAGCGCCGCCAAATGGCACATATGCAAAATCGCCAATTAGCATGACCACAACTAATGAAAACAACACCTATCAACTAAAGGACATAGCAGCGTGCCTTTGGTTTGGATATGGCGGTCCCGGCTTCGATGCCAGTATGTGGCCGGGCACTTGGTTTAACTCTGAAGCTATGGGCGAAGACGAGTATCTTATTTTGACACATATCGTCCTTAGCGATTTTTACAATTGCAGCAGCGAGGAAGCCTTAGATAACACTACAGATGAATTTAAGTCTTGGGCACTTAACAACGTTTTAATGAACAATAACGGCAACTTCAATGCCAACACACCCCAAGCGCGGATTTATGCAAGAACAGGCGATGTGCCTAGCGAATTTATAGCTAACTGCTTCCAACTAAACACCGGCAGCAATACACAAGTCATATTGGGGTACATGCCGGGCGGCTGGATAGACCTTTCAAAAGTATCAGCAAATGAAGAAACAACACAAGAAAACGGATGCTACTCTTTAGGAAATGCAAAGTACGGAATATTTCGCAACAATGAATGCAGCGATAAAGTTGCCGAATTAACAACAGATAATAGCGGATTTGCTAAATCAGACTATCTGCAAACAGGTACATATTTTATAAAAGAACTTGAAGCGCCCAAGGGCTACGCACTAGACAAAAGAACATATCGCACAGAGGTTCAAAAAGGAGCAACCACACGAATCAATACTAACAATGTATACGACACACCGCTATGCAACACAGCACAAATAATTGTAGCCAAGCTAGATCTTGAAACAAACACCGGACAAGCACAAGGCGGAGCTTCTCTTGCAGACGCACAATTTACCGTGCGCTATTACGATGGGTATTACTCAAATAAAGACGAAGCCGAACAAAGCGGCAATCCGAAGCGCACATGGGTAATTCGCACAAACGAAGACGGACATGCCCTGCTAGATGATTCGTGCCTAGTATCGGGGGACGCATTTTATCGATCATCTGAGGGAGCTGCAGCTATTCCGCTAGGAACGCTTTTAATACAAGAGACAAAGGCTCCAGAAGGCTATCATCTTAGCGACAGCAGCGTACAAGTACGTCAGATAACAGCTGCAGGCACAGATGAAACAAACACTGTATATAACGCGCCTTCCGTAGCAGATCAGGTATTCCGCGGCGATTTCAAATTCATAAAAGCCCGCGAATCAGACCAAAGACGTATGGCTAATATTCCTTTTCGCATAACAAACAACACTACGAAAGAAAGTCATATAGTAGTAACAGATGCCAATGGTCAAGCATCTACAAGCGCACAATGGGTCGCACATTCCAGCAACACAAACGCAAACGATTTAGCCGTAAACGAAAATGCGGTAGACGAATCGAAATTGAATTCGTCTGCAGGGGTTTGGTTTGGTACCAGCAATCCAGATAATGCTAAAGGTGCGCTTCCTTTTGGAACATACTCGATAGAAGAGTTGCGCGTGTCGGGTAACTCTGGGTTATCTCTTATAAGAATACCAAGTCTTACTATAGAAGAACGCGAAGGATACGTTGTAGACTTGGGAACATTCGACAATCAAGCACTTGCAGAATGCGCTATATCAACATATGCTCGCGAATTTGAGACTGGGTCAAAAGTTGCTAATGCAGACATAAAGACCCGGATTGTAGACCGGGTGCAATACTCAAATTTAGACATAGGCGAAGGCAAAGCCTATGAACTTCATGCCTCGCTTATAGATGCCGACACAAGAGAAGCTATAACCGATTCGCAAGGCAACCCTATAACAGGTTTCGCAAGATTTGTACCCACACAGCAAAATGGCTATGCGGAAGTTTCGCTTACATTCGATTCCAGAAACTATGCCGGATGCGATGTCGTTGTATACGAAGAGTTAATAAAAAGTGAAACTGGAGCCGTAATTGCCGAGCACAAAGATGTTAGCGACTATAACCAAACAATACACATAAAAGAGCAATTTCTAAAAACATATGCCTTCGACCCTAACGATGAAGACAAAACTGTTACAGCAGACCCAGAAGCACACATAACAGACACTGTTTTTTACAGGAATCTTTGCGTGGGTGAAGAATACGAACTTCACGGAACGCTTTGGCTAAAAAGCGATTCTTTGAACGCCGAGGAAACCGATTATGCAGCCAAGCCATTATTGGATGCACAAGATGAGCAATACAGCGCCTCAAAAACTTTTATTCCCGAATATACCGATGGAAGTATAAACCTTACATTCGAATGCGATACCAGCGCCTTAGCGGGACAAAATGTAGTGCTTTTTGAAACGCTATACAGAGATGGGGAAATAATAGCTAAACATGAAGATATTTCAGATACCGATCAAACAGTAAATATATGTGAACCAGCTATAGCAACCATAGTAGCCGATGTGCTAGATGGCGATAGTACCGTATCTGCCGATGGCGAAACATGTGTAGTGGACACCGTAAAATACGAAAACCTTATTCCGGGCAGGCAGTACACGCTAAACGGAGAGTTAATGCTAAAAACACGCACTGTAAGCGAAGATAATACAACTACAACATTTGTCGAAAACTTACTAGGCGAAAATGGTAATGCGGTAGTTTCAAAAACCACATTTACCCCAGAAAACAGCAACGGCACAACTCAAGTTACATTCAATTTTGATTCCAGAACAAGCGACGGAGATAACATCGTGGTATACGAAACGCTGCTTCGCGACGATGTTGTTGTAGCTCAAGATCGCGACCCCAATAACGAAAACCAAAGTTTCTCTATACATAACATTAGCGCATGGACCTATATGGAGGATGCGAGAACAAATACAAAACAAGTAACAGCCGATTCGGAGGCGGTATTAAAAGATGATGTCTCGTATGCAGATGCCGTAATTGGCGAAGAATATACAGCGTATGGAATATTAATAGACCCCGACACCGGGCTGCCCGTTTTGCAATATTCCGAATCTGATTTGACTAGCAACGCATCTACGCAAACCGAGAGCATGATGCGAGAGTTACTTGCTGCACTAGGTATTAGCAATAGCGAAAACACTCTTGCAGAATTGTTCGAGAAACAAACCGAATATCCACGCAAATTTGATAAAGATGCGCTGCGTGAAATACTGAAGAAATACGACGACATAGCTTCTAGACTTGTAATCGCATCTCACACTTTCAAGGCAGACAAATCGTCCGGAAACACAACTTTAGAATACGCTTTGGATGCACGCGATTTAGAAGGTACTCGGGCAACCTCGTGCATATTGCTAGTAAAACTTAGCTCTAGCGAAGCTGTATGCGCCGAAACGGACTTAAACAGCGAAGAGCAGAGTGTATTGTTCGTAACAGGAACCATAAAAACAATGGCTACCGATTCTACCGACGGAGATCATAATTTACTGAACAGTTCTGAAGCCAAAATACTAGATAAAATCAGCTACGAAGGCTTAACCCCGGGCAAAGAATACACGCTAGAAGGGGTGCTGTACGACAGAAATACCGGCAATCCACTTCTGATAGCCGACAAACAAATACAAGCCAGTAAATATTTCGTTCCAGCAGCTTCAAGCGGAACCGAAAGCGTTGAGTTCACCTTAGATGCAACCGGCATTGCTGATAAAGATATTGTGGTGTATGAATATCTTTATAGACGCATGGATACAGGAGATGACCACTCCGAAAAAGTATTAGTAGCCATGCATGCCGATATTGAATCTACAGATCAGACAGTACATATATCTGGGCAAAACATACCACCAGCAGGAACAGGATATGACAAAACCGGCGATACGACAGGTCCGATAATTGCCGGCATCGCAAGCATGTTAGCTATAGCTTTGCTAGGAACAATATACGGAATACGACAAGTTACAGCGCGCAACAGAAGAGCACAAGCAGCTGTAGAGAGAGCGCTACGCGGATTGCGCTAGCACTTTTTCGTATACGTAATCAGGGAGGTAAAATGAATACCACAAACAATCAGATACAAACTAAGCACGTGATTTTTATAACATGCGCCATAGTATTATTGGCTATAAGCGTAGGGGTATCCGCCATTGTTGTTACATCTACTGGTCTACAGCGCCAATTTGCCGAAGCGGAAACACCAGATGCGCAAACGCAAACTTGCACTCACATATTCCAGCCAGACACTAAATTGGTTCATCACGACGCTGTAACTTACGAAGTGCAGCACCCGGCAACATATGAGACTGTTTCTGTACCACACACAGTTTGCAATATCTGCAATGAAACAATAGATGGCAAAACAGAAGAGCATCGCGCATTAACAGGACATAGCGGCTACACCACAAATGTCCCCATTGCAGAAACACATCAAAAAACTAAGGAATGGACAGAGGTAGTAGTAGCAAATGAAGCCTACGACGAATTAGTAACTGAAACAGAAACCTGCACATCTTGCGGTGAAGTTAGGGCGGTAGAACAATGAATAACGCCGCTAAACTTACACGCAAAAACAAGATGATACGCTTTGGCTTATCGGCTCTTTTAGTTGCAAGCTGCATTCCTGTTGTTGCTCTATCGAGCATACAGGCGGCTGAAGCTGCCGCTGCACTTCCAACTAAGATTGAAAACGGAAGATTCAACTATCCGATATTGCAGAGTGGCACCTCAGATGCGTTTACTAATAAAAATTGGAATTATCTACCTTTGCAGAATTTCTCTTATGACGGAGAAATTTGGTTAGACGATGTACCAGATGAAGACTTTGGATGGGACAGCTACGACATAGATATGGAGTGGTTTTACCACAAAGGTTCAAGCACCGATGAATATGGAATTTGGCCCTCACACGGTGTACGAATACAAAAATCCGAAGGTAATCAATACGCTTTACTGTTTGGTAATGATGGATACTCGCAAAGCTCCACAAATTACTGGAAAGGCTATGCGCTAAGCATGGAGCAAAAATTAGCAACTACTCCGGGAACACTATTTGTTTGGAAATTCAAACATCAAGCCCGAAATGCTACCCATGCTGAAAATGTATATATGACTATCGGATGGAATAATGCCGCAAAACAAGGAGCTTATAGAATAAGCCAAAATGTAGATAAAAGAGGTGCACTCGGATACGTTGGCACCACTATGACAACATACTGCCCAAGCAAAACATCGAACTATGCTCAGGGTGCTTATTGGGAAACATATCAGGGAAAATATCTTGTGTCTGATGGACAAACGAGAACAAGTTTTGAAATATCAACCGATAGTTCAAGTACTGGCTCGATGATCGACGATGTTGAAATTGTTCCCTATGCTCCCCTAGTCTATAACCTGAATGGTGGCTCAAGTTCCAGCATCGTTACCAACATCTCCCAAGCACGCGCAAGCAACTATGCAGGCTATTTCGAAGAAGGCAAATCGCATACATTAACGTCTGCTAAGCCGACCAGAAGTGGCTATACATTCCTTGGATGGTCGAAAACAAAATATGGAGATATAAACAATAAAGCTACTTACAACAGCATTAAAACAAACATCGTATCTTCTGTAACAATTGCCGCAGGAACAAATACCATATATGCGGTGTGGGGCAAAAATCCCACTGTCAGTTTTTACGACGGCATAGGTTCAGCACTTAAAAGTCAAACGGTAGCATTCGGCGGAATACCCACTGCACCCGAAATTCCTAAACGTGAAGGCTATACGTTCGTAAATTGGGACAAAGAGATTACACGCACATACGAAAACGCACAAATAACCGCGAAATGGGAAGCTAATAAATACGACATAGAATTCTGTGCAAACGGCGGGTCGGGAAGCATGCCAGTCCAACACATGACATACGATAAAGATGCAGAACTACTGCAAAATTTATTCAATAATAGCGAATCAACTTGGCAACGATGGAACACAAAACCCAACGGTACGGGCGATACTTACGCAAACAAAGAAAGTGTATCTAATTTATCTGCTACAAACGGTGCAGTTGTAAAACTATACGCCCAATGGGCAGATAATTGCATTGTCACATTTGATGACGGCTGGGGAAATACATTAAAAACCGAACCATTAAAGCCGGGACAAAGTGCTACCCCACCTGCACCTCCAACCATTACCGGCTACATATTTGACGGCTGGACCGATGGATACAAAGAAGTTGTAGAAGATTCAACCGTATATGCAAAATGGATTCCAATTAACTATCACATAACCTTTGATGCGAATAGCGGCTGCGGACAAATGGATAGACAAGCAATGAAATACGACGAGAGCAAGCCTCTTAACAAGTGTAGTTTTCAACGCGATGGATGGATTTTTACAGGATGGAATACCGACATGAAAGGAGAAGGTATTTCCTTTGCAGATGCTCAATGGGTTAATAATTTAACAGATAAAAACGACGATGACATAACATTATTCGCACAATGGACTCCTCTTGAATACGACATAGTATTTAACCCAAACGAAGCATATGGCGATATGCCTGCACAACATGAATATTTCGATCAGCCAGACACGCTAAATTATTGCAAATTCACCAAACCGGGCAATACCTTTCAAGGATGGGCATTAAGCAAAGATGGACCCATCGTCTTCAAGGATGGTGAAAATATCTGCAATATAGTAGAAGAGGGAACCAACATCGTAGAGCTTTATGCAGTTTGGCAGGAAAATGCACCTGTCCTTATAACCTACAAAGCGGAAAACTCAAACCAAACAAGCATCAACAATGCTTGCGAAGAATTGCTACCCAAAAGCGGATTGGCAAACGGCGCGCAAGCCATATCGAATACAGGATATAAGTTTCTTGAATGGCACGACATAGCGGGCAAAACAATAAGTACAACATCGAAAGTATTACCAGAGAGAAACTCTGATGGACTTTATACAGCTGCAACATATATCGCAATATCTGAACCAATTGAATACACGATACGATATAACGCCAACGGTGGAATAGGAGACATGAGCTGCACAAAATGCGTTTACGACGAGCCGTTCAATATTGCTAGTAATGAATTTTCTCGTGAAGGTTACGAATTCTGCGGATGGAGCAAAAATCGTAGCGGAATAACTAATTGCTACGAACCGGGAGAACAAACTATCAATCTAGCTAGCAATGACAAAGCTGTAGTAAATCTATATGCAAAATGGAAACCGTTGAACGCAGCCGGCACAAATACACCAAACGAATCGGAGTTGCCAAATAATCCAGAACTTAAAGACGAACCACAAAATACCTATGTCCCCGATCAGCCTAGCGACCCTGCAGAAAAAGGTGAAATAACTGACCAATCTGTAGACCCAGTGTCTTTAGACGCTTCCATAGATACCTTTGGAGATCCCACTATAAATACCGGATATGGTCAAACAGCCAATAATGGCGCAATAGCCACATCAAAAATAGGAGAAACCTACGACAAAACAGGAGATTCCTCCCAAACAATAGTCCTATTCGCAATTCTGGTCACAACTATTGCTGCAATAGGAATAATTTACGGACACATATCTTTAAAAAGAAAAGAAACATGGTAAAGCGCAGCTACAAAATAAAAGCTGCACTAGGATTTTCTATAGCGGGATTATCTTTTGCGCTTTTAGGATGTGTACTTGCATGGCTGCTCTGGTGCACCAACAACTCATACACTGCGCCTAACCCCAATTTTCCAGAAGCGCAAGATGCTGAAGGATTTCCAGAGATAGACTGGAATTATTGGCAGAGCGTAAATCCAGATGTTATTGGCTGGGTAAGCATACCCGGAGCTGAACTTAGCTGCGCTATAGTACAAGCGCCTACA
Organism: Adlercreutzia sp. ZJ154; assembly: GCF_011039055.1. Taxonomy (NCBI): domain Bacteria; kingdom Bacillati; phylum Actinomycetota; class Coriobacteriia; order Eggerthellales; family Eggerthellaceae; genus Adlercreutzia; species Adlercreutzia sp. ZJ154. Next base: position 32,807 of record NZ_JAAKEF010000009.1, on the reverse strand, counting down.
GATAATCCCACTTATTATTTAGAACATGACATACGCGGCTACGCCAATTACCATGGTTGCCCATACTTAGATGCAGACTGTGCAGAGCTGGGATTAAACAGCCAAAACGCTGTAATATTCGGACATAACATAAGAAATGGGAATTCCATGTTCGCCACATTTGCTAACTATTCGCAAGAAGAATTTGCTCAAAAACACTCGATAGTGCTGCTGCAAACCCCTGAATGGAAGAAAGTTCTACAAATTTCAGGCGCATCTATAGTAAAGGGGAATCAGCGCACAAAACGAACGTCTTTCAATACGCAAGAAGATTTTAATCTGTGGTTTTCAGAGCGCCTCGATGAATGCTGCGTAAAATTACAAGATAGCATACCCTCATCATGCATTACTTTTGTTACTTGTAGCTATAACCAATATTCAAACGAAAGAACTCTTGTCTATGCTGCAGTACAATCTGACAAATAATTCAGCGCACAACGACGCGCATCCATATCAACTTCTTGCAGCTGCTCTATGCTTTCCACGCGCTGAACCTTGTGCTTTTCCATAGCGTCTTCTACGCAAGCTGCTATATCCAAAAAAGAGCACTCTCCTTGCAAAAAAGCTCCAACAGCAACCTCGTTTGCAGCATTCATTACTGCAGGCAAAGTTCCACCTGTTTTGCCAGCCTCTCTAGCCAATGCAAGACAACGGAAAGTCTTGGTGTCGGGTGCAGCAAATTCCAAACTACCAAGCTCTCGGAAATCTAGTGGAGCTACAGGAGCATCCCAACGCTCAGGATAAGAGAGCGCAAATTGTATAGGAATACGCATGTCAGTAGTACCAAGATGAGCTTTAACGGAACCGTCTATATACTCCACCATAGAATGAATTGCACTTTGCGGTTGCACTACCACCTCAATGCGCTCGTAAGGCATATCGAATAGATGATGCGCCTCTATAACTTCTAAACCTTTATTCATCAGCGTGGATGAATCAATAGTTATTTTTGGTCCCATATTCCAAGTTGGGTGCGCAAGCGCCTCTTTTGCAGTTACATTTTTTAGCTGGTCGGTAGTCATACCCCTAAAAGGACCACCAGAAGCCGTAACCCACAAACGTCTAACATAGCTTGCTTCTTCCCCCATAAGGCACTGATATATTGCACCATGTTCTGAATCTATCGGCATAAGACGACCGGGCTTGTCAGCCATAGGCATAAGCAAATCTCCGCCAACTACAAGAGACTCTTTGTTTGCTAATGCAAGCGTCTTGCCAGCCATTAAGGTTTTATAACTAGCACGTAATCCAGCCGCGCCCACCAATGCATTCACTACAATGTCAACACCATCTAGGTCAATCAAGTCTAAAGCGTCATTTGCTCCAACAGCTGTATGCCTTACAGAAAACTTCTGTGCCTGACGTTGCATATCGAAAACACGAGTACCACACGCTAAACCCACCACATGCAGCTTATCGGGATTTTGAGATATAACATCTAATGTTTGACACCCGATAGAACCCGTAGAGCCCAGTATTACAACCCCTTTAGAAGACATCATATGGAATGCAACCTCCTAAAATTAGAAGAAAGGCAGCCGAAACCGATGCCAAGAAAAGCGAATCGCATCTATCGAGCAGACCACCATGACCAGGCATTATGGTGCCCGAATCTTTGAAACCAGAATTGCGCTTAATACGGCTTTCCGCTAAGTCTCCCAAAACCTCTAAAAGACCGCATATAAGACCAAACAGCAATGCTGTAGGAATATCAAGATTTACACTTGGCACAAACGACATAACTACCCAAACAAGCATAGAGCCTACAAGCCCTGCCAAAAAACCTTCCCAACTCTTTTTTGGGCTAGTTCTTGGGGCTAACTTATGTTTTCCTATTTTGCTTCCAACGAAATATGCAAAGGCATCATTCGCCCACACGCTTAAAAACAGCAAAAACAATACAAGACCACCCCACGGCGGCTCAACCGACGCGCGTATAATCATTAAACCGCTAAGTAAAAGCCCAGTGTATGCAGCACCTAAAAAACTGACACTAACATCTTGAATGCGTGCACGCAGCCAAAAGACGTACCAAATAAGAAGCGCTATTAGCAACACTAGCGCAACCAACATGCCACCAGCCAAGCCACCGAAATACACCGCGGGAATAAACAGAACTGCCCCAGCTATTCCCAACATTTCATTTGGAAGTTTAGAGTCGGATCGCAACATGTAATAAAATTCACCAGCGCATATACCAGCCACCACCATTAGATAAATCATGGTTGGTATATTTCCAGCAAAAACGCACGCTATGGTAACTAGTGTATAAACAAGCCCTGTTCTAAAACGCACTTGAAGCCCAGATGGATTCTTCAATTTCTGGGGTGTTTTATCTAGTGCATTCTTTTTCATTTTCTGACGCTTCAGCGCACGCTGTTCTTTTTTTTGCTGCTTGGCAGCTGCCTCGTCAGGCGTAATATCATAATGCCAAGGCGGTCCTACGGGAGCCTTGTTTGAACTGTAAATAATAGCCGGATCTTCGGGTTCGCGCCCATTACCAAGTTCTTTAGTCGTAGGTCGAGCGCTAAATGCCCCGGGTTCATCCCCAGCCGCATCAGTTAATTCTCGCACACGAGTTTTAAGTTTTGCCCTAGCCTCACGCTGCAAATCGGTCAATTCGTCCGAAAAGTTATCAGCGCAATCAGCATCACTTTGCAAAGTCTCATCAATAGCTTCTGTTGTTTCTTTAGCCATTAGATGGCTCCAAAACGTCTATCGCGAGATTGGTATTCCAAAAGACAACGCAAAAATTCATAGCGATCAAAATCGGGCCAAAGCACTGGAGAACAAACAAATTCGGAATAAGCAGCTTGCCATAGCATGAAATTAGACAAGCGCATTTCCCCACTTGTACGAATAAGTAATTCAGGATCGGGTGCATCGGCGGTGTATAAATATTTTTGTAATGCTTCTTCTGTGAGTCGCGGAAATTCCCCATGCGCACCTAACGCAGTTTCCGCATCGCGAATGAACTCATTCGCAGCATGCACTATTTCTGCCCTGCCTCCATAATTCACAGCCACAACAAGCGTCATGCCATCATTATTGCAAGTCTTCTTCCAAGCAAGTTCAAAAGCTTCTCGAGTATCGGACGGAAGAATGGACAAATCGCCTATAGTCATAACTCGTACTTGCTCGGCGTGCAATTCGTCCACCTCAGCAAGCATGGTTTTAGCAAACAGGTTCATCAATCCTGAAACTTCGTCTTCGGGTCGCTTCCAATTCTCGGTTGAAAAGGAATATATGGAAAGATACCGCACGCCTAAATCGTTAGCGCAGCGTATAGTTTCGCGGACAGCCTCGATACCAGCATTATGCCCGCGCAAACGATTCAGCGCCCGCTTTTTTGCCCAACGTCCATTACCGTCCATTATTACAGCAACATGCTTAGGTATACGCGCAAGATCTAAATTTGACGGATTGGCATCAATTGGAGGATCTGGAAATATGTAGTTTAGGTCTTTCAATACTAAAATCTCTCTTACCAATAAGATAAAAGCAAATTCGCTGAAGCGTTATACTTCCATAACCTCAGCTTCTTTAGCCTTCAGAACCGCATCTACCTCGGCAACATACTTATCGGTCAACTTTTGCACCTGCTCTTCAGCACGGCGCGCTTCATCTTCGGGCAAGCCATCGTTTTTCTCTGCTTTCTCGATAGCTCCATTCGCATCGCGGCGCACATTACGCACAGCAACGCGCGATTCTTCTGCATACGTGCGACAATTTTTTGCAAGCTCGCGGCGACGCTCTTCTGTAAGCTGCGGGAAAGGCAGACGAATTACAGAGCCATCGTTATTTGGCGTTACGCCTAAATCGCTCTCAAGAATAGCTCTCTCTATATCTTTAAGCGAAGACTTGTCCCACGGCTCTATAACAAGCATGTGCGCATCGGGAGTTTTTACTCCAGCCATCTGGTTTATAGGAGTGCGCACCCCATAATAGTCAACCGTTATACGATCTAGAACCATTGCATTCGCGCGTCCTGTACGAACTGCCGCAAAGTTATCACGCAAGGAATTTATCGCCTTTTGCATACGATCTTCAGCGTTCATCAAAATTTCTTCTACATCAGCCATTGCACTTCCCTTCAGTCAATAGTGGTTCCCACATCTTCGCCGCGCAACGCCCGCTGTATATTGCCGCGCTTCGTAAGATCAAATACTATCATCGGTACGTTATTGTCCATGCAAAGCGAAGTTGCCGTAGCATCCATCACGTTCAGACCGCGGTTTAATACATCCATATAAGTTATGTGGTCAAAACGCACCGCATTTTCATTCTTTGCAGGATCGCTATCGTAAACCCCATCCACTTTTGTAGCCTTCATCAAACAATCAACATCTAGCTCGCAAGCACGTAGCGCCGCTGTGGTGTCGGTCGTGAAATAAGGATTGCCAGTTCCGGCAGCTAATATAACAACGCGACCCTTCTCTAAATGCCGCATAGCACGACGGCGTATGAAAGGTTCGCTGACTTCTTGCATATTGATAGCGCTTTGCACACGCGAAAATATGCCGTGCCGCTCGAAAGCATCTTGCAATGCCAACGCATTCATTACAGTAGCTAACATTCCAATATAGTCAGCCTGAGCACGATCCATACCCTCAGCCGAGCCAGCTAGACCGCGGAAAATATTACCTCCCCCGACAACAATAGCCAGCTGCACACCATCTTGCACTATATCGGCTATCTCATCAGCAAGATTGTTCACAACTTTGGGATCTATACCATACCCCTGATCGCCTGCAAGAGCTTCGCCCGATAGCTTCAAGAGTACGCGGTTGTACCTATAACCGTCTGCCATGCGCACCGCCTTCTTATAGAAACATGTTTATATACATATTACCCCGAAACCCAACAGTTCTAAACGCAATATGCGGAATTCCAACACCGGACCCAATTTTTGAAATTGCCAAAGCGTACCCGTTGAAACCATTAACAACCTTAACAAGTGACGCATTATTGTCAAAATAACAACCTACAAATATAGCAACGGTTACATTTCAACATCGGCAAAATTGCATATATCTCATAAGCCATGCCTATCGCGAAATAGGCGATATGCTGGCAATGTAAGGTTTGAAGACATGAGGAGCAGAGCCTTCACGTAAAGCGAAAGGCTGCCCGATATGTCTACTGATATGTCTAAATACATACAGAATTCAAACCAGATATACGCCGTATCAGCAAAATTGGGAAGGCAAAACGAAAGCCGCCTAATTCTGGCGATACGAAAAAGTAAAGCGAAGGCTGCAGCGCTCGTAATTGCAGCGTTAACACTAAGCGCTGCGCTATTAGCATTCCCCAGTTTGGCATACGCGCAAACAGACAACGGCACAAGTATTCAGCATCCCATAGCTGTAGAGCAAAACGCTAAAGCGCAATCTCCGCTAGACGCCGGCATAACTTTAGCAATAAACAAAGCATGCGGAATAGCTACAGAAGAGGGGGCAAATCTTTTGAACGCACAAGCAGATATGGTAAGCGCTAAAGTTAAGCAAACGGCGCAGAGCGTTTCAACGAAAACCCAGAAATCAGCAACTAACACCTCTGCCGCACCAACATCCCCGCCTGCGCAGAAAACCTATAACGCCAACACCATAAGCGCAAAGGGTAATACCGTACCCTACATTGACACATACCTAGCAAGCGCAGCGCCATCTTCAGGCGCTGGACTGTGGATGGGATCAGACAGCACAACCGATGGATCTTGGGGATATTTCATAGGACACAACCCCGGACCTTTCCATCACGTTATGAACCTAACGTACAACGACGCAATAACTGTTAACGACAGCACCGGTAATTCGCGAACATATTACGTGATAGATGTATTCACCGTGCCCAACAGCGCCTACTGGGAAGATATACAAGAGCGTGTTAGCGGCTATGGCGAATCTGTAATTTTACAAACCTGCTGCGGCGATAACGCAAATTACCGAATTATAGTAGCCCGATAACTGCCTGCCTAACATCCGGGCACGCACCCACGCGCCTCTAGGGCACGCCCTCAGACCCGCCTGACGCAAGAAGCACACGCCTGCCCTAAGCCATACGCACACCTAGAAAAATGTTGCCGAAAGCCACGGACCATATTCGCCAGTCCACATGCTTCCTAGCTGATCAAACACATTCGCCCAGTCTATTTCCACTCCAAAAAGCATCTCTAGGTAATGCTTGTTTTCAATGCCGCGTTCGGGCGCAGAAAGATTTGCCTGCGCTATCGTGTATGTACATGTTGGACACATAGTAATCACGGTTTGCGCACCAGTAGCACGAGCCTCGTCTATAACGCGCCAAACGCGCGAATTTGTAATATCGGCATCGTAGCTGGCTACCGCACCACCAGCACCGCAACACAGTGTTTGCCGCTTATGGTTATCCATTTCAAGCTGAGCAGCTTGCGGAACATACTTCGCCATTAGTCTTCGAATGGCACGCGCATTGCGGCAACTGCTTCTGTCGTGGCATGAATCGAAGAAAGTAATCGCATCGCGCGAAAGTGGCGAAAAACCGCTTTCGCGACCCTCAGATTCACGCTGCGCCGACAATTGCTCTAACAACTCGGGCAGAGGCACTATATCAATTCCGGCAGGCATGTCTTCCACAAATTCATCGGCACAGCCGGGGCAAACCGTTACCATGCGCGTTATGCCAGCCTTCTGCATTTGGTCTATAAACTTAGCTCGCAGCGCCGCCGCACGCTCAAACATCCCAGCGCTCATCAGCGGACTGCCGCAGCATCCATCCGACAGCGCCCACGAAACACCGCTTTCGGTAAGCCACGCTCCTATGGCACGCATTACATCTGGCGCATAACTAACAAGCGAGCATCCGGGGAAAAACAGCGTATCCGCAAGCCCCGGACCATGCTCGGCAGCCGCATCTAGGCTAGTAAATTCCGGATACCCTATACCATATATAGCACGATATGCACTAAAAATATGCCATTCTTCGTCTACCATAACCAAACGCGAATCTTGTGCTGGCATTATTTCGGTACGCATAAACAGCTCGCGCCAAACACGCATATCTTCAGGCGCAAGCACATGATGCGGACACTCTGCCGTGCAATGCCCGCAAAAGCAACATTGGCGAAGCGCGTTATACATAGGATAGTCTTCATTAAGAAGCTGCATTAGAGCAGCTGGCTGTTCATCTTCAGGCAAAGCAACTATACGATCGTAAGCCGCCGCTATACGCCCTATATCTAGCCCCGGACCTTCAAGCACTTCACAGCGGCGCGTACATTTCCCGCAATGCGAACACGTTAACTGGCGCGCACTAAATTGAATCAGCGCATCCATCTTCGCACTATGGATACCCTCGCTTTGCTTGTATGCAGCCAGAAAATCACGTACCGACATAGCGCCTCCAATCAAATCGTTTTCTGATTATATAATTTATGTTGCTTCGTTCGCCGAAATGGATGCGCAAATCTCAACTTCCGCGTTATTCTTTTCGAATAAAAACTGCGTAAAGGAGAATGTTCGATGAATGTCGTTTGCCTTGATTTAGAAGGAGTACTAGTACCTGAAATATGGATAGCCTTTGCTAAAACGGCAGGCATCCCTGAACTAGAACGCACAACGCGCGACGAGCCAGACTATGACAAGTTGATGGAATACCGCCTAGATATATTGCGCGAACACGGCTTAGGACTAAAAGAAATACAAGAAGTTATCGCAAAGATAGACCCAATGCCCGGTGCGCGCGAATTTTTAGATGAAGTGCGCCAAATTGCACAAGTAATAATAATCTCTGACACGTTTTCGCAGTTTGCCAAACCGCTTATGCAAAAGCTTGGCTTTCCAACTATTTTCTGCAACGAACTTGTGGTGAATGACACTACCGGCGAAATAACCGGATACAAGATGCGCTGCCCCGAAACAAAATTAACCACTGTGCGAGCGCTTCATCAAGCCGGGCTTCAAACAATAGCTTCCGGCGATTCGTATAATGATGTGGGAATGATCCTAAATTCGAAAGCCGGATTTTTCTTCCGCACAATAGATGCGCTGAAAAAAGAATACCCGGATGTTCCCGCTTATACCGAATATTCCGAACTGCTACAAGCTATAAAGGCTGCGCTTTAAACTATTAGAACAAGATTGGCTTGCGCTGGTATAAACCGGCATCGCAAAATCCTAATGAGCGATAGTAGTTTCTGGTGCCTACCGCGCTTATAACATTCATCTCGGTATAGCCGCACGCCGCAGCCTGACTGCACGCCTGCTCTATCAGCTTGCGTCCAAGACCTAAGTGCTGCGCGCTTTCTCCACTGTGATGCAGCGCAGCCACTTTGCCGTATACATGCACTTCTCGAATCATTGCTTGGTCTGGTTGGATAGGAGCTTCGCGCTTGTCGCCTATTTCGCACACTATGCCCGAATTTTCAGCATTAGCGGCATGTAATTCGCGAAATATATCCTGCAGGCGTTGCACAGCATGCTTATGCGGCAAAGATAATCTTAAAAACGCAGCCAAATGCCCGTCTTCAGTTACCCATTGCAAAAAACGCTCTTCGCTTACAGTTGTCTGATAGCTTAGTGTCTCTAAACGCAGCTGTTCTGCGCGCACATCGCTTACGCCTATTTCGCGAAGGCGCATCTCGGCTGGGCGCACCGGCGTAGCGTCGCCGTCTGCGCTTTGTTGCAAATGCGCCTCTACCATTTGGCGCAAATTTGTTTTCTTGTTGCCGGCAAGTATGTCTTTGGCTGATATATCGCGAATCATCCGCGATATGCGCGAATATGGACGCGTATTCATTACATCGGCAGCCAATAGGCTTATCAGGTCTTCCTCGGCATAGGGTTGCCACGTGCCGTTGCGCATCATTTTGCCCAACCTAGAACTTTCCACCAAACAACACGGATACAGCTTTAGCTCGTCCGGCTGAAAGCGCGGATCGCTCATCAGCGTTTCGTATTCAAGTCGCTCTGATTCTAGCGTGGCATTCGGAAGATTCACCATCATATGAACATGCGATTTAAACCCAAACAGCCGCATCAGCTCAAAGGCTTGCTCAATCTGGCGAATTTTTGTAGGTCTGCAACTTGCAGCCAGCACACGTTCATCCAAACTTTGAATGCCTACCTGCAGCTTCGTGCATCCCAGTATGCGCAAGAAAACCAAATTGTTCGGCGTAATTGTTTCGGGACGCGTTTCCACCACAAGCCCCACGCATCTATGAGCCGCGCATTCGTTGCGCATCTGCTCGTGTTTCAAATCTTCCAATGTGGCGTGTTGAATACTGCACGCACGTTGCCATGCGGGGCTTTCACCATACAACTGTCGCCAAGCATCGTTATAAGACAGCTCGCCTTCATTCACGCGATTCTGAACATGCGCAACTTGTTCACGCAATTCTGCAGGATCGCAGGAAAGACCGCATCCCTCGTAAAAGCTACGACGAGCCGCATCTTCAACATTGTTTGTTCCCGCATCGTTTAAGGCGCAGAACACCTGCGATATAAACCACAGCTGGTATTCACGCGGGTAGTCGCTCCATGTGCCGCCCAAAACTATAAGCTCTACCTTGTCGGTAACATGACCCATATCTTCAAGCACGCGCAACCTAGCAAGCACCTGTATATACGGGTCGAAAAAACAGCGCTCGGCGCGCTGGCATGCAGGTTCGTCGGACAAATAGCTTTTCGGCATGCGCATATCGTTTGGGCAATACACGCAATCGCCCGAGCAACACCACGGCTTTGTAAGCACAGTTATAGTTGCCACGCCAGACGCAGTCCGCCTAGGCTTTGCGCGCAAAAGCCGAATAACTTGAGTATCTACAGCGCCGCCTACAGGTGCACCCCAAGCATTCAACTTCTCTGGCTCTTCGCGGCGTATGCGCATGTAAGCGGGCAGCAAACGCTTCTTCGCCACAGTGCGCTTCCCATCGTGCATTTCCCTATTTCGAGCACGCACAAGAGAATCCAGCCATGCGCTGTCCAAAGCGCTTTTGTGCGCATCTTGTGTAGAGGCAAAGCCAGATTGTTCAGCCTGAACGGCATTAACTATTTTTCGCAGCGTTTTATCCATATTTCTGATTATACTTTGCAATGCATGCAACTTGCTAAAAGTGTGTGCGTGCATCGGGAAGGGTGCTGATTCGGGACGTGCCTCAGCACCCATTTTCTGCAAGAACAATTTAGCGGTATGCCGCGCTGCTGCTGTTATGTGATAATTTCGCTATGGATATTTCTACCGCCATAAAACTAAGCGACTTAACCAGCGCTTTCTACACCGAAAATGCCAATTCGTTTTCGCAAACGCGCACGCAGTCTTGGTCTGGCTGGCAGCGCGCGGTGGCGAAATTTAGCGCCGATGCGAATGGTGCACCAAAAGTGTTAGACCTAGCCTGCGGCAACATGCGTTTTCTGCAATTCTTGAACGAAACTTCTACAATGTCGCGCAAATTCGAATACTACGCCGTAGACAATTGCGAACAACTTGCAAATTCGCTCAACATTGAAGACAAAACAAACCGCATAAACTTCCAGCAGCTAGATTTAATAACCGCACTAAGCGAAAGTGCGCTGAACGAGCAAATACACGCACCCGAATGCGATCTTTGCGTTTGCTTCGGGTTTATGCATCACATACCGCTTTCCGCTTGGCGCATACAGCTTATGAAAGCGCTGGCGCAGCACACACTCAGGGGTGGCTATATAGTTATTGCGTTTTGGCAGTTTCTAAAAAGCGAAAGAATACGCATTAAAGCAAGCGAGAGTACGAAAGCAGCACAAGCGCAAACAGGCATTACATTTGAAGACCCAAACGACAAACTTCTGGGGTGGCAAAGCGCATCTAACACATTCCGCTACTGTCACAACTTCACCGAAAACGAAATTAGCGAACTTGTATCAGCGCTGCCAAGCACACGCGAAATAGACCGCTTCTCAGCTGACGGCAAAGAGAATTTAAACCGCTATGTAGTGCTGCAAAAAATCTAGATGAATGAGGTATGCTGGCAATCGCCGCAGGTCTTGTTAACGTCATTCAACTTTAGGGCATGCAAGCGGCTACAGACCAAACGCGGCTGTTACGCCAATGCCACATCTACCAAATACGAACCTTCTTCGTTGTTTTCATAGACAAAGTAGCACGTATGCACCTCGGCACCTGCATCTTGCGCTACATGCGACCATTTTGGATTAAAAGCCAGCGACCTTTCGTCAGCATCTTCTATAAAATTACTGCACCCAGCCGCAACAAGCGCATCCTTTGTTGGCACGATATCTTGCCCAAAAACTTTCGCAGCTTTCAGGAAGAAATCTTCATTATCGAACACAATGCAAGGGTGCGTGTCTGCCGCCCTTTCATTCTTCTGGCGAATTTCAGAGCGATGCTTGTTATCAAGCGAACAATAATGCAATCCCAGACTTAAACCCTCATCTATCGCCCACAGCATTAACTGCAATATAAGCTTCTCGCTGCCAGCCACCGCAAGCCCGCCCGAATATCCGTAGTCGTACATCACATCGAACGGCGGGTTTTTCAACTTAAATCCACGCTTTTCAAACTCGTGCCAATTACAAAACGGGAAACAAAACTCCAGCAAATTTATACCGTCTATGCCCACCTCATCAAACGAGCGAAGCAAATTGTGCATGTGTTCGTCGGCGCCCGGAATAATTGGCATTTCTGCCATAACACTTGGGATGTAGCGCTTTGCAAGACGCATGGCGTCTAAAACGCGCTGCTGCATTTCGGGAGTATCGTCATCTTTCACGCTGAAGCGTATTTCATCAAGTCCCACATCGCGCAGCCTGCGCGCTGCGTCTTCGGTAAGAAGATCGCCCGAGGTATACATACGTAAATGCGCTTTTGGAAACAACTCACGCGCACGCTGCAAAAAGCGCACCGAGTCATCTAGGTTTAGCAGAGGTTCGCCGCCCGTAAGTCCAATACATGCTAAATCGCGCTTGGACGCAGCCGCAAGCCCATCTTCCCACGGACACCCTTCGCGCACAAACTTGTCGTAATCAGCCACGTTATGGTTGAAGCAAAAATAGCAATCCCGATGGCACTTAAACGTTGTACTGAAAGTTTCTGAACCTTTTGCCCCAGTACATTCGACACACGCAGGCGAAAGATAGCCCCAAACAAGCGACGCACCGCCGTTGCGCACACGCACGCCGCGCTTTGCCAACTGTTCGCGCAGCTCGGCGCATTCACGCTGGTTAGCCCTGCCCGCCTCGGCGCTTTCAAACACTAGCCCCTTAGCCTGCAATGCTTCCAAATAACGACGCTCTACAGCGCTGTATTCTTCTTGCGCTGCCTGAAATTCTATATTTTTAGCGGTCATAACGCCCCCAACGCATTAAACGTATCGCCTTCAGTTAATGCAATGATATCTTATCGGATCGCGTAAAAAACACGCCTTCTTGTAGGGAAACAGCTATTACAGCCTGTGGGGAAACGAGATACAACCTAATATCCCCATCACCATTTGGCGATTGGGTTCTACAACAACTCTGTATCCAGACAAATCGTGAACGGTCCGTCGTTTATAAGCGATACATCCATCATCGCGCCAAAAACTCCGGTTTGCACGTTGCCAATATTATTGCGCACAAGAGATACAAAGTATTCATACAAGCGATTCGCATCATCAGGCTTGCCCGCATCTATAAATGAAGGGCGATTCCCCTTCTTGCAGTTTGCGTATAAAGTGAATTGACTTACCACTAAAACCTCACCCTGAACATCGGCGATACTTAAGTTCGTTTTTCCGGATTCGTCTTCAAAAATACGCATCTTATAAATTTTCGACCACAGTTTTTCGGCATCTTGCTCAGTATCGGTCTGTCCAACTCCCAACAAAATAAGATAGCCTCTTTCAATCGAACCAACGATTTTCCCATCGATGTCCACCTTTGCGTTAGTCACTCGCTGCACAATCGCTCGCATATACACCTCGCTATCCCCGTCCCTTTGAGTTCAATGCCGGACATTTCCAATCACCTTCGCTACGTTATTGTGTATCCCTACCATACAGAGAAGATATTTATTTTGATGCCGGTTGACAAGTACAAATGAAATATGTTCACTATCGTGATAGGTTAAAACAAACAATGCAGTGGTGAATTATATGGAAAATATATGGCAACTTTTAGAGAGTGCCTTTTTCATACATATCAAGAGAGCTAAAAAAGGATGATGACCACGATGTTCGCGATGGATTCATTTCAATATGACGCCAGAAGCAATTTCACCCAAAAACGCAGCGAAAACACAAAACACACAGCTGGCAGCGGCATAGGCTATTGCCAGTAAGGTGTCTCCGGCTTCAAGCATAGCAAGCGTTTCCGCGCTAAAAGTAGAGAAAGTGGTAAAGCCCCCGCATAGCCCCACGCGCAAAAACAGCATTATGTTTTCGTCCACCGGCAAGGTCTTGGCGAATATGCCCGCAAAGAAAATAATGGCAAAAGACCCAACAACATTTATTCCAAGCGTAACAAACGGGAAACCCCAAATATCTACTTTAATAAAACTGCAAAGATAACGAAGAACAGATCCGATAAAACCGCCACATCCAACAAACAGGCAATTAATTAGCACGAAAGCCTCCATCCAATATCCAAGCGCATTGCACTCGCATTTTAATAGAAGCCATCAGCTGTTTCGCGGTTCAGGCAAACGCCTTGGGAGAGCCTCATTCCCGAAGCTTATTATAACGAAGGTGGCAACAGTGAGCAGCAATTCCTATCAATGTAACAACCGAAACCCCAAGCATAATTACTTTGCAGTAACGAGGGAAGTAAATTTATTGCCGATGCCGTAAGAAAGGCAATCGCAGAAAACGAGTCGGAGCAGATAGTTGCATTAACTATTGACACCTCAACGCCATCTCGTAGCGTATCGATTTCCCTGAATGCTTTCTTGCCGATTGTCAATGTTTGCCGTACATCATTGGCTCACATTCTAATTCCGATTTGTTTTTGCAATTCCGATTATAATTCGTAATTGCAAAAAACGAATTGCGTTCTAGTGCCGAGACATAATAAATAGTTGAAATTTCATTCTGATATTATTCAGTTATTAAAACTAACCACCAAGGAGATTTTATGGAAAAGGAATTATTCGACTACGTTGCTAAGCGCGTTGATATTCTTTCAACCGCAAACAGTAGCAAACAGGCAACCAAGGAAGCAGCCCTTGCATGGAAAGACGCTGTTTCCAATGCAGACGACAAAGCCATTGAAGCTGCCACAGCTGAACTGATAGATTTTCTTGAAGGCAGACCCAATACGATTGACGGCGTAATTGCTTTTGCTCAAGGTCCTGCCATTGAAATGTTTGGTCAGGAAACCGCCGATCAAATTCTTGCCAAACATACAGAGCGCAAGAAACAGGGTGAGAAATATTGCGACTGCGAAGCTTGCAGCGCCGCAGTCGAACTTCTCTCCAAATTCAACCGTATCTAAACCGATAATTCCACTGACTAGGGAAAACATATAGGCATATAGGCAGAAAAGTGTGTAGGATTCTGACTTGACATGCCTGTTCAGACAAGCTTTTTCCAAGAAAAAGTCAGTTATGGACAGGGGTGAGCGGTGTTTATCTCAAAATGCAGCATTTGCAGCAGCAAAATGTCAAAGAACAAATTCACTAAAGCAGAAAAGCAAAGGTGGAGATGTAGCTTATGCGGAGGCTATAGTGCTAGGAGAAACGATACCTCCGCAAGATGGCTTAAAGTGTTTGTTGGATGGCTTTTGGATAAACTCTCAACACCTTGACGCTAGATTACGATTCAACTCATCCGCATACTAGTTCAAAAAAGTTAGAAAAATGGTCAAAACTTCCGACTTTCCATGGTCATAGCGCCACATGGCTAACTTGAATTGTGGAGAACACTGGGCAAACAGGGTTCTTCAATTCCATTTTGATTCGTAATTGGCGTAATTTGGCATTATAGACTGTGGAAAGTCGGAAGTTTTGACCATTTTTCGCCTAAAAAGTGACGAAGGCAACACCACACGGTCTGGTTTGGTCAGAGTTTCACAACAGCGCGCCCTATCCATATGCAATCGACTAAAACAGACACATCTTTCTGCCTATATGCCCACTCCTTACCCCTTTGCGATGGACTGAGCCTTACACGCTTTTCTGCCTATATGCAAACATATAGGTGGGTTGTCCGCATCCAAATGTCCGCAGGCAACCCACCTATTGCGCACAAAGCGAAGCAATCATATTTACACGGCAATAGCCGAAGAAACAATTTCGCCTAAAAACGCAACGGAAACACAAAGCGCACAGCTAGCAGCGGCATAAGCTATCGCTAGTAAGATATCGCCAGCCTCAAACACAGCAAGCGTCTCTGCGCTAAAAGTAGAAAAGTTGTAAAGCCATCAGCTGTTTCGCGGTTCAGGCAAACGCCTTGGGAGAGTCTCATTCCCGAAGCTTATTATAACGAAGGTGGCAACAATGGGCAGCAAGTCCTATCAATGCAACAGCCGAAACTCCAAGCGTAATGGCAGTAGATATTGCCATCATCTTTTTGGCAGAACCCACTTTGAAGGTTTCCATAGTTTCAAAATCAGTAGACTCAGCCGCGCAAATTAAATCTGCCTCGCTAGAATGTTCGCTTGCAGCACCGGGACTGTCGGACAGTAAATGCTGAGCATAAGGGAAACATACCAACTTTGCAGGATTAGACGAAAGCATACTTGAGTACCACGAAATGCTTTTCAGCGCGAAACCTTCCAGCGGAACGTCTAAGGCACTTGCCATTTCCTCTGGATAAAATGTCAGCGAAAAAGTATCAGCTTGGTCATACGACAATGTTTTGCCGTAAGCGATAGACAAGTTGCCCTCTATCCACATGCGTTTATCAAGGCTGCGCATTTCCGAACCATCAAGAGCAGCGGAAAATGCAGCATACGACTGCCCATCGCGCGCCGTCATATCAACCAGCATGCGTCCATCACTGGTTGTAGTAACAACAGAGTGGCTGGCAGAAGGTCCACGCAAACCAAAAGCGCGGTCATAGCTAATGGTGTCGCTAAGGTAATCAATAATTACCCAACTCATAAGACCAGTTGCTTCGTCTTCAGCCATCACATACAGCTCGGCACGGCTTCCCCAAAATGCGCTTGTATGCACGCGGAAGAAGCTCATAATTGCGTAATAAGCGGGCTCATCTCCCGCAAATACGCTACATTGCGCCAATTTAAACCCAGACGGAAGAAGCTGCGTGGCATACGTTTTGTCCGTAATTTCATAAACAAGAAAGAAAGCGTATGGCTCTACTATAAATCCCATATGCGGGGTTTTCTTGGTGGTACGTGCCATAATTTTGCGCTGAATGCCTTTTGGAACAACATCAAAAAACTGCTGCAAAAAATGTATGGAACCAACAGTCATCGGATCGACAAGTCGCTCGGTGCCTTTTGCGAATTTGTCATGGTTTGCGTTATATGCCATGGAAGTACCTTTCGTAGTGCCTACGTACATTTTAGAAACGCAGGCAAACGAAAGATTTAGGTGCGCAGCGTTGATGCGCAAGCGTGACTATAACGTTACCGTAATGATAATATCTTCAGCCGTTAATTACATGCGCCTTGCGAAGGCTGGAATTGCTTCATCCGGCGATAAAAAGTTGCTCGACTTACTTTTGCCATCTCCAAAGCTTCTTCCATTTTTATTTCGCCATTTTTGTACCGATCAATCGCGTCGATAAGTTTTATTTGATCTACCGCCTTTAAAGGGCGACCCAACTTTTGCAGGTTCATTGCAGTCTCAATACCCTCTCGGCGCCTATCATCAATGTATCTCTTTTCTTTCAAATAAATTGGAGTTAGCAATGCATAAAATTCGCCACGATTAGAATCGTCTATACGAAAGCCATCGCCATCTATAATGCGCCCGGCACAAATCGCTTCCAATATAATCCGTAGTGTTTCTGAAGATCTCAAACCAACATTACTTAAATCAGACACACTAAAAACCTCATCGTCTGTTTCTGATGCCATACGAACATATAAATTGTCACCCGAATAGCGCGTATTAGTACGTATTAACCACTCGAGACGATTTAGATATTCCATCCCTTCAGCGTCTAGTAGTTCTCGAATATCCTCGCGATTTTCCGCAGGCGTTCTTTCGCTAATAAACACAGGCGTAACATTTTTGCGAATGTATTCTTCTCTGTGTAAGTCCAAATTAATCCCGGGAATTCCTTGAAAAGAAGGAGATTCAAGTAAATCTATAACGCTATAGTTAGGCTTGATTGAGTATTCAAATGTTTCGTCTTCGTATTCAGTGTAACCAATCCGAGCAATGCAGTATTCAAATAGCACCTTAGGGTCCCGCAAGCAAATTATCCCTTGGGTTGTAATGCTTTTCATAAAGCCTCACCCCTAAAGGCGATGTAAGCATCATGCAAAATAATCTTATAGCGCAAATCTATCATCTTGATATAAAAATATCGCCGAATTTCACTAATGCCCGCAATATCGTTTATTAGATCATGCACTTTCCGAATATCCAAAGCATCCATAACATAACCAAGCGCAGCATTACACTCTGGAAATTCTCCAGAAGCAATAACCTCATAATACGAGCTTTTCTTTCCATGTAGTTTTATTTGGGATGTCGGAAATTCATATATGCGTCTTAGCATTTCGCTTTCATTATTTAAAACTTCTCTAATTGCATCATCATCACGAAGACGAGGAAAAAGGCACGCGCCATTATCAAAAATAGGAGCCATCGAATACGCATTGTCAATCTTTAGAAAGCCCCAATTTGCGCCATGTCTATCAAAATTGCCGACAAGCGCGTCAATAATATACATGCGCCAAAAGGTACTTATAGTTTCCGAAACATTTGTTAATTTACTATTGTCATGTAGCATACGCATAATATCTGTGTATTCATATTGATATCTTTCTTTATTTTCTTCTAGAGTACTTTCACCAACATCGTTAAATGGAACGAATTGAGCACCTTCGGTATTAAAATCACGGCATACAACAACGGGGCAACCGCTATATGTTCCCAAAATAGTATCTTGAGAATTTAATCCAGCCAGTTTGAATATATTAGAACCGATATGCTCTGAAATATGATTGAATCGCTTGCCAAACGCATCAACTTTTTGAAACTTTACCATATAGCAGTCGCCATTTATCAGGATGCCTTTCTTGCGTTCGCTTCCTGAATAATATCTACCACTATCTGGGAAAATGGCAAATTCCATATCCAATTCCTTGTCTCATAAATATATGCCAGTATTTATGAGATTATATATCAAACAATGTTTGTCTCATAATTAATAACTAGTATTTTTGAGAATTTAAGCAGGCAAAAGCGAGGGTATAATTCTTATCGAAAATATACCCAAAGGCAGCCAAAACATTATCAAACTGCTCGATATAATCGCTCATATAAGTTGGAATGTGCCTCTGCGCCATGAATTGCCGTATGCCCGTGCGCACCGTAATGCAATTTATTTTGAACAATTTTGAAGAACTTGATTGACTCAGTTGCATGGGGATTGTAGTCAACAGCAGTTGCGTACAGATTGAGCACCTGACGATACAGCATCTTTTCGGAGGAACGAATGTTGCGAATGCGATCGAAAAGTTCTTCGGCATCCTACATGTTAATAAAGCGCTAAGCACACCAATCACAAGCTTTCTTATGCAGTCTAGTCAGACCAACTCAATTCGGCACGCAGCGCGTGCCGAATTGAAAATCTTCGATAAAACCGGCGCATGTTACGCAAGACTAGTGCACACCCACGCACATACCATCGGCGCTTCACTAAGCGAAAGATTCACTCTCTAGCCAACTGTACACAGCGCGCACAAGCACAATTAGCATCCAAAGCTTTGCATCTCCCCTATCGGTCGACTCATCTTCGAGCACAATCAACATGCCCTCCAACACTTCTAACGCTTCCAAATTGTTCCTAATCATAATTGCCCCCTATGTTGAAGCTTTTAGCTTTGACGCTTTTTTGAGCTTTGAAAACACGGGCAATGTATTGCGAAACCACGCGTTAACTTAAAATGGCTAGAATCTTAGATACAAACGCTTGTCACTATTATTACCCAAATTGCTTAGGAGGAAGCGTGTACGAATTAAAAACCGAAGCATTCTTCGACTCGGCGCACTTCTTAGCCGACTATTACGGCAAATGTGAAAATCTACACGGGCATCGCTGGCGTATCGAAGTAACTATTAGCTCTCAAACACTAGGCGACGAAGGTACCGAACGCGATATGGTGTGCGATTTCTCGCAGTTCAAGCGCATAGTTCGCAGTTTGGCTGACGAATTCGACCATACATTTTTAATTGAAGAGGGCACGCTGAAGAAAAAAACCATCCGCGCACTTGAATCCGAAGGCTTCAGCTTAAAGATGCTGCCGTTTCGCACTACCGCAGAAAATTTGGCACGTTTCTTTTTCGACTGCCTTGTAGACATAGGATTGCCAGTTACGCGCGTGGAAGTTGACGAAACGCCGAATAATTGCGCCATATTTTGCAAATGACACATACATGAAACGAACTGTTGCGAAAATATAAACGACTAACTTATGCATGTAACTAAAAGGAGAACCTTAGATGACAAAAATAAACGAGAATTTTGCGAAATTACCCGGTAGCTACCTCTTCGCCGAAATTGCACGGCGCACCGAAACATATCAGCAAGCCCACCCAGATGCGAAACTAATAAAGCTAGGTATAGGCGATGTAACCCAGCCGCTTATTCCCGCTGTTGTAGAAGCAATGCACGAAGCGGTAGACGAGCAAACATCTTCCGACACGTTCAAGGGTTACGGTCCTTACGAAGGCTACGATTTTCTGCGTGAAGCAATTGCGAAAAACGATTTTCGGGCTCGCGGTGTAGACATATCACCCGACGAAATTTTTGTAAGCGACGGCGCAAAAAGCGACTGCGGCAATATAGGTGACATATTCTCGCGCGACAATAAAGTTGCCGTTTGTGACCCAGTTTATCCCGTATACGTTGACAGCAATGCCATAGAAGGACGAGCTGGCGAATACGACCCCAGCGCAGAGGCGTGGACAAACCTTGTATACATGCCCACCACAGCTGAAAACGATTTTTGCCCCGCGCTGCCCGACACAGATGTAGACCTAATTTATCTTTGCTCGCCCAATAACCCAACAGGAACCGCTCTTAACGTCGAACAACTACAACGCTGGGTAGACTACGCAAACGACCACGACGCCATAATCATGTTCGACGCAGCCTATGAGCGCTTCATCACCGAAGATAATCTACCGCACAGCATTTACGAAATCCCCGGCGCAAAAACATGCGCCATCGAATTCCGCAGCTTCAGCAAAACCGCCGGCTTCACCGGCATGCGCTGCGGTTACACAGTTATCCCGCGCGAACTAGAGCGCCAAGGTCAAAGCCTAAATTCGCTTTGGATGCGCCGACAATCTACAAAGTTCAACGGCGCGTCATACATAATCCAAAAAGGTGCCGCCGCCATTTATACACCCGAAGGCGCACGCCAAATACGCGAGGTAATAGATTTCTACCTGAATAATGCGCGCATAATTAAAGAGGGGTTAGAAAGCGCAGGGCTTCACGTATACGGTGCCGTAAACAGCCCGTATATATGGTGCAAAACGCCAAACGGAATGGGCAGCTGGGATTTCTTCAATAAGCTTCTTAAAGAAGCGAATGTTATAACAACTCCTGGTGCCGGGTTCGGACCAGCCGGTGAAGGCTACATACGCCTAACTGCATTCGGCGGTGCCGATGCCACCCGTGAAGCAGTAGAGCGCATAAAGAAGATTCTTTAATAGATGACACTAGCGCAAGCCAGCAAAATACTAACAGCCATTGGATATATCGCCTATCCTTTGCTGTTAGTTTTGCTTGCTATTTTCGACCGCCAAATGCTGTTGCGATGCATTGTTGTACCAGCTATAGGGTTTGTGGGTGTAAGTATATTTCGCAACATAGTAAACGCGCCGCGCCCCTACGAAGTAAATGGCACAGCCCCGCTTATACCGAAGGACACTCGCGGTCATTCATTCCCCAGCCGACACACATTTAGTATGTTCACTATTGCCTGCACATGGATGCTTTATCAACCAATTGTGGGAACTGCATTGCTTGTCCTAGCGTGCGTAATGGCGGTAATTCGCGTAGTAGGTGGCGTACACTTCCCACGTGATGTTATAGTTGGAGCAATTTCCGCTATTGTTATTTGCGCCGCGGGATATCTGCTTATCCCTTGGTAGCACTATAGAAAGACCAAATATGTCTGACAAAAAGAAAAAGAAGCGCGCGAAGAAAAGCAAGGACACGAAGCCAAAGAAGCTAAAAGACATGCATTGCACAGGCTGCAAAAAGCATTGCCCGTTAACTAAGCCAAAATGCAAGAAGGGCAAAAATCAGGCGGAAGCGGCGCTAGAAATTTTGCGCAAAAAGTGAAAAGCAACAGCCATTATTACTAAACCTACCGCATCGAAGCCAACAAAGCGCGCGATGCTTTGGCTTAACACTTGAAGGCTGGCATCTAGCGTGGAAGCGATAAACAATTCGCCACAAAGCCCTATAGCCTGCTGAACCAAAATTACAACGCCAAGCACCTTGAACCGAAGCGGTTTCCAAATAAAAGCCGGATATGTGGCATTCCACATAAGAAACGCCACGCCTAATCCTTGAATGGCAGCCGCAGCGCCACCACCCTGCAGCTGATATGCGCCTATATAAGCCGAAGGCCAACAAATGAATTGCACAGCACACATCACATTCCACGCAAAAACAATTGAAAACGCTATGCGCACCACCCAAACAGCAACCTTAGTGTTCAAACGCCACTCCCAGTTCAAATTCGCGCTAGTATTTTAACTAGTAACTTAACTAGCCTTTTATAAGCATGTCTTCCATTACTTGGCTGGCAACAGCATCGCCCGCCAACGCACGCAGCAGTTCTACGCCGAATTCCAGCGCATAAGCAGGACCACTAGCCGTAATAAGATTGCCATCTTTACATACGTCCTGACCGCAATATACGCCTTCGGGAAAATCGGTTTCACATCCGGGATAGCACGTTGCTTTGCGTCCATGCAGCAAACCGAGCGAACTCAAAATTGTTGGTCCGGCACATATGGCAGCCACCATACGACCGCCATCATCCATAAACTTTGGCAGCGCTGCAGTCAATTTGTCGCACTTGCTCAAATTCGCCACGCCGCCCATACCGCCCGGCAGGCATATCGCATCGAATTCCATCAGGTCGGTGTCTGCCACAACCGCATCAACCACAACCGTAATTCCCTGCGCTGCAATAACGTGCTTCGTTGGCATTACAGAGACTAATGTAACGTCCACACCACCGCGCCGCAGCACATCAGTTGGACACATAGCTTCTATTGGCTCGAACCCATCTCCTAGCATTATTGCCAGTTTCATCTATATCGTCTCCATTCATGTGTTCGCTTACCCAAACATTATTAGTACAGTAGCTATAATAGCTTGACTGCGAATCTTGAAAGGAATCGAAATGACAAAGGACAAGAAGATGCCAGAAAACCCTGTTGTTGCTGTGGCGGGAGCCACCGGTGCTGTAGGCGCTGAATTCCTCAAGGTTCTGCATGATGTAAATTTCCCGGCATCTGAAGTGCGCGCCTTGGCAAGTGCGCGCTCCGCCGGTAAAGAGCTGGAATTTGAGGGCTGCGGCAATGTTTCTGCCGGCAAGCTTGTTGTGCAGGAAATGACGTCCGAATCTTTCAAAGGCGTAGACATAGCGCTGTTTAGCGCGGGCGCTAGCGTGTCGAAGGCAATGCGTGAAGCTGTCGTGAATGCCGGTGCCATTATGATAGACAACTCCAGTGCTTTTCGCATGGACCCAGATGTGCCGCTAGTGGTGCCCGAGGTTAATCCACAAGACATTCAGTGGCATTCGGGCGTTATAGCTAATCCGAATTGTTCAACAATTCAAATGGTAGTGGCGCTAAAGCCCCTTTACAATTTATCACGTATTAAGCGCGTAGTAGTGTCTACCTATCAAGCGGCAAGCGGTGCAGGTGCACCCGCTATGGCAGAGTTGTACGATCAGACTCGCGAATTTTTAGACGGAACACCGGAAGACGAACTTACCATTAACGCTTTCCAACATCGCATAGCATTTAACTGCATTCCCCACATAGACGTGCCGATGGAAGACGGCTCGACTAAAGAGGAATGGAAAATGGTGGTAGAAACGAAAAAGATTATGGGCGATGCCGATTTAGCTGTTTGCGCCACATGTGTGCGTGTGCCCGTGCTGCGCTGCCACGGTGAAGCCATAAATGTAGAATTTGAAGACGACGTTACAGTAGAACAGGCACGCGCAGCGCTCAGTTCGGCACACGGCGTACAAGTTATGGATAATTTGGAAAACTGCGAATACCCAATGCCCGGCATTTTGGCAGGTACCGACGGTGTTTTTGTTGGTCGCCTGCGCCGCGACAACAGCGTAGAGCATGGTCTTGCTTTCTGGAATGTAGCAGACCAAATTCGCAAAGGCGCAGCGCTGAACGCAGTACAAATTGCACAGCTGCTAGTTTCTTAGTACAAGTTGTCCGCTAGGTATATGGGTGAGGGTGTGCTCACAAAGCGAGTTCCGCAGCGAACAGAAATGTCCTGTGGACATTTCTGCCGAGCGAGGACTGTAGAGCGACTGAGCCTTCCTCACCCATATACCCAGCAGGTGTCCGGATGACATAAAAACATATCTATAGTTATGAAGTTGTTCCACCCTAGTAGTTACAGTCCTAAAATTTAGATAGGCAGTATTTTGGCTCAGAAGAAAATACGTTTAGACGAACTGCTAATTAAACGAGGCATTTGCACTAATGCCGAAGAAGCGCTGCGTCGCGTATTGGCGCACGAAGTTCGTGTAGAAGACGTATACGCATCAAGTGCCGCTATGATGGTGCCACCAAATGCAGATCTATTCGTAAAGCACGAAAAGCAATTTGTATCGCGCGGAGGTCATAAACTGCAAGGTGCGCTGAACGCATTCGGGCAAAACGTTAGTAACATGCGCTGCATAGATATAGGCTCTTCTACAGGTGGGTTTACAGATTGCCTTCTACAGGCTGGCGCAAAAAGCGTTACGTGTGTAGATGTAAATTACGGACAACTTGCGTGGAGCATCCGTACAGACCCACGCATTGAAGTATTTGAGCGCACAAATATAAAATTGGCAAATCCGCAAGAGTTAGGCGCACCATTTGACCTAATAGTGATAGATGTAAGTTTTATTGGGCTTGCTAGTTTAGCGCCCATATTTCCCAAGCTAGCCCAACGCGGCAGCGTTTTTATTGGGCTAGTGAAGCCGCAATTTGAATCGCGCCACGAAGAAACTGACCGAGGTGTTGTGCGCAACGAAACAATTCGTGTTCGCACAGTGGCAGAAGTAAAAGAAGCCCTCGAAAAAGAGGGCTTCCGCGTAACCAACACGCAAAAATCTTCCATAACCGGACCTAAAGGCAACGTGGAATACCTAGTGCGCGCCGTTTTTGAAGGCTAGAATTACAAACCCATTTCGGCTTTCATCTTCGCCAACGCATCATCTACCGCAGCCGTGCTGCCAGCCTCTTCGTATTTGCGGGCTAGTTCATCAGCGCTATCTTTCGGCTGAGCGTTCAATTCTGCCATCGCATTGCTCTTATCTAGCATTGCGTCAGCCTTGCTCTCCATGCGATTAAACGCATTCATAGCGCCTTCAGCCTTAGCACCCGACGCAGAAATGTCGTTTACTTTATCCTGCGTCTTCGCAACAGCCACTTTCGCCTTTATTGCCTCTTGCCTACCCTTTAGAAGCTCTATGTCGGACACAAGCTTGTCGTGCATTTGACGCATTTTATCAGCATTGGCTTTTGCCGCCTCATACGCTGAAGTTAAGCCTTCATTCTTTGCCTCTAGCTGCTGCTTCTTTGCCAAGAACTGACGCGCGTCATCTTCATTTCCCGCCTGCAGCGCTTTGCGTGCAAGACCATCGTATTTAGCCATCTCGCCAGCATTTTCATCCACCAAGCGCTTGCATCTAGTTTCTTCAGCCATAACGCCAGCCGTGGCTTCCTTAACTTCAGCCAAGCTTTCAGTAAGTTCACGCATATACTGATCTACCATTTTCGCCGGATCTTCGGCTTTATCCAGAAGATCATTGATATTCGCCTTTATAATCGAAGCGAATCTATCCAGTATTCCTGCCATTTTCAACTCCTATTCCGGCTTATCAGCCTTATTGTCCGCCACAGCGGTATTAACACCATCGTTATGCGCCCCTGATGCCGCAGCGCCATCCTCGTACTTTTTCTCAAGCTCTTCTAAATCTTTGTCGCCGAATTGATCAAGCGGTGTGTTCAGTATGCGCTCCATTCGATCGGCTTCGCGCTTTTTCGCATCGCGCCCGCGCTTTATAAGCAGCGCCACTATAACGACCACAATAACAACGCCGGCAACAATCGCTATCGGAATAACCGGATTTATAGTTTTGCTCATTATGTGATCGGCGGTCTGAGAAAACGTGTTGCTAAATATTTGCTCTTCGCTTAGCGACATATCGTCGTAGTTAATTTCCAAATAAGCGGCTAATATTTGCAGCGCTTCATCGTCTATAACCGATCGAGCCGCTTGACCACCATAGTAGCCGCAGTTGTAGCCACCAGAGTTGTTGTCACAAAACACTAGTAAGAAATGCGCATCGTCGGTGAACAACTCGCCGTAAAACTGCTGAGCCATATCGGTTAACTGCTGACTAGATGTGGTATAGCCATTCGGAAGAATATACACATAGGGCCACACACCGGTTTCATCATAGAAATGGCGAAGACCCTCTTCCAGTTTCGCAGGAGTATGTATCCAGTCGCCATCTTCGTCGGTGTAGTATTCGCTAACCTCGGCAGCTCCTGCAGGTAAAGGAGTGCGATCTACCGTAGAAGCCGGCACAGACGATGTACCCGAGAACACCGCAATAATAATTGCAAGCACAACTACTGCAAGCACAATCCAAAGACAGCCCAAGTTGTTTGACTGTTTGGAATTAGGATCGCGCATTCCGCCATCCGACGGACCGCCAGACCCCGGACCACCCGGACCGCCAGACCCCGCGCCGCCGCCGCCACCGTCTTGCGGCTGCTGAACCACAACGGTTTGACCGCGCGATGAACCTAAAAGGTTTCCCCACAGAAAACCGCCAAGCCAACTTCCGCCGCCGCCATAGCCGCCGCCATAAGACGGACCGCCGCCCGCGCTTCTGCCGCCGCCTCTGTTACCGCCACCAAAACTTCCGCCAAAACCGCCGCCTCCGCTAGAGAATCCGCCACCGAATCCTCCGCCGCCGAAGCTGCCACCACCTGATCTGCCCATATTTAAGCACCTTTCGCGTGTGTCTATATTATTATGAGCGAAATTTCGGATATTTGTCGAATAAGATGCATTATCCAGATACGTTACATGCAACAGCGCCTATTATCCAGATACGTTACATGCAACAGCGCCTAGCATGTTTTCTCTTTTTAAGCGCAAACGTATGGCTTGCGGGCATTATAATAGTGCGTTGGTTTGATTAACTGCGAGAAAGATTTGGAAGAGCGTTGACTCTTATAGTTGCAAAATTCGGCGGCACATCGGTTGCATCGCCCGAGCGCATTAAAAACGTTGCAAAACGCCTAGCGCGCATGAAAGAGAACGGCGACAAAGTTGTAGCCGTAGTGTCTGCCATGGGCAAAACAACTGACGAGCTTATGGGGCTAGCGAATGCCGTAAACACAAACCCGCCGGCGCGCGAACTGGATCGCCTGCTGTCAACCGGCGAACAGGTTTCTATGACACTGTTGGCGCTATCGCTTGAAAGCATGGGGCTGCGTGCCATGAGCTTCACAGGTCGCCAAGCAGGCATAGAAACGAATGGCACGCACAACAAAGCCAGAATAGTGAAAGTACACAACGAACGCATACTTAACGCACTAGAAGCTGACATAATACCGGTTGTAGCGGGCTTTCAGGGAATTGATGCGAATGGCGATATAACAACGCTAGGTCGCGGTGGCTCTGACACCACAGCTGTTGCTGTTGCTTGGGGTATCGGCGCCGATGTTTGCGAAATATATTCCGACGTAGATGGCGTATACACAACAGACCCGCGCATTGCGCCGCGCGCACGCAAACTGAACGAAATTTCTTACGACGATATGCTGGAGTTATCCAGCGCAGGCAGCGGCGTGCTTCAAAGCCGCGCCGTGGAATTCGCCAAAAAATGGGGCGTAGTAATACATTCGCGCTCGGCTTTTTCCGATGCGCCCGGCACCTATATCAAGGAGGATCCAAAAATGGAGGAAGCCGTTATAACCGGCATTGCACACGACACTTCCGAGATAAAGGTGACTATACGCCACGTGCCCGACGCTGTAGGCGTTGCGGCAAAAGTATTCAGCGCACTGGCTGCCAATATGGTGAACATGGATATGATTATCCAAAACACATCCCGCGACGGGGCAACCGACATTTCATTTACATGCCCCGCATCCGATCTGGCACGCGCCCGTGAAACGCTTGACGTAATTATTCCGGAAATTGGTGCCGATTCGGTAGACGTAGAAGAAGACATTGCCAAGATAAGTCTGGTGGGCACAGGCATGAAATCTTCGCCGGGCGTATCAGCGCTGGCTTTCCGCACGCTGGGCGAAAACAACATAAATATAATGGCAATATCTACATCGCCGATTAGACTTTCTATGGTTATAGATTCTGCCGAAACTCAACGCGCGGTGCAGCTGTTACACACCGCATTTGACCTAGATTCCGACAGCATATTTGAAGAAACGCAACTATCCGCCGAAGAAATTGCCGCCAAAATGGCAAAAGGTCGCTAGCGCAACAGCAGCAACAGACAGCCATTATTACCACTCTAGGGTTTCAGCGCTATCTGGGTTGTCGTTTACAGTTACAGCAGCCACATGACCCTCATGTACGCGAATTACCCTATCGGCTATGCGCTCGAACGCCTGATTGTGGGTAATAACCATAACGGTTTTGCCGGTGTTGTGGCATGTGTCCTGTAGAAGTTTTAGGATAGCCTTACCCGTTTCATAATCGAGCGCGCCTGTGGGCTCGTCGCAAAGCAGCAACTTAGGGTTCTTCGCCAATGCACGCGCAATGGCTACGCGCTGCTGCTCACCACCGGAAAGCTGCCCGGGAAAGTTGTCTATCCTGTGCCCAAGCCCAACAGAGCGCAGCGCATCGCCCGCATCCAGCGGATCTTTGCATATCTGATTAGCCAACTCTACATTCTCTAGCGCGGTCAGATTAGCCACCAGATTGTAGAACTGAAAAACAAAACCTATATCGTAGCGGCGATAAAACGTAACTTCTTTGGGTGTGTAGTCGCTAACACGCACGCCGTCCAACTCTATGCTGCCCGACGTTACGGTGTCCATACCGCCTATCATATTCAAAAGCGTAGTCTTTCCACTGCCCGAAGGTCCAACCACCACCACAAATTCACCGGCATTAACGTCGAAAGTCATGCTGCGCACAGCGGGTACTTCCACCTCGCCCATCTTGTATGTTTTACAAAGGTCACGCACTTCCAAAAATGCCATTTCTACTCCCTACTGTTGCGCCCTAATGAATAATTGCCACAAGTCTTGCTCCGTGAAGCCCGGCGAGGCGAACCGCAAGTCTTGCTCCGTGAAGCGGAGTGAAGGCTGCGAAGCTTCTGAACGTAGCTTCACGGGGCAAGATTTCCAAAACTCCCTATTCATTCGACTTCAAACTTTCAACCATATCTATATTGGCGAGTTTGCGCATCATGACCAGCATAACCAAAACAGTGAACAACATTGTTAGCAAGAAGGCGAAAACGAAGCTTAGAATATGGATATCGCGACCAAACATAACTTGATTAACCTCAGCCGTAACAACCACAAAATTCTCTAGGAAAATTCCCAGCACAAGCCCTACAAGTGCGCCTAAAACAGACAGAATAATAGTCTCGCGGAATATGTATATCTGCACTTCGCGTGCCGTGAATCCTAAAACTTTCAGCGTGGCTATTTCGCGCACACGCTCGGTAATGTTTATGTTGGTAAGATTGTAAAGCACAATGAAGGCAAGCATTGCCGCTGCCAAAATAAGCACAACCACAACCATATTCACAGAGCTTAGCGCCGATTTGTAGCTATCTATTGTTTCGTCGTTATAAGCCACCGTGCGCACGCTATCTATTTGCTGCATTTCAGCATCCAACTTGCCGCGCACATCGGCATCTTCGGGAATATTTGCATACACAGTGCTGAATTGCGGGTTGGCGCCAAAAGCCTTTTCGTAAGCCGAAGCAGACATAAAAACACTGTGTCCCACATAGTTTTCAACTATGCCCGTTACTGGCACAGCAAATACCTGATCTGTAGCGTTACCCATATCGTCTTTCACAGCCAGTACAACATTGTCGCCCACACTTATTTCGTTTTCAGCAGCCAACTTTTCTGTAACTACTGCACCTTCATTTTGCAAATGCACGTCTTCCCCAGAAAGGCGGTTCTTCAGCGCCCATATCTTGGAAAATTCCTGTTCGTTTTCGGGCACAATAACTTCAGTGGTTAGGTCTTCCTTATTCGGGTTTGCCTGCACAGCACCCGATCCACCACCCACAGTAACCATCAGTTCCACGTGTGCATCAACTTGCGTATCGGCACCTACGCTAGCTATGGCATCGTTTACAGCCTGCTTGTCGGCATCGGAGGCATCTTCCTCTTCTGTAACAACCACTGTATATTTCACGATTTGCCCATAATGCTTATCTATTATGTCGTTGATGGAATCTTGCAAACCGAAGCCGGTTAGCAGCAGCGCGGTACAGCCCGCAATGCCGACTATGGTCATTATCAAACGCTTCTTATAGCGGAAAATGTTGCGGCATGTAACCTTCCATAAAAACGACAGCTTATTCCACACGGGGCGCACGCGCTCTAGCAAAATACGCTTACCCGCCTTCGGCGCAGGCGGCAGCATAAGAGCCGCTGGCGATTCCCTAAGTGTGGAAATTGCGGCAGCAGCCGTAGCGATAAGAGTAATACCCACACCCATGCCTGCCGACAAAAGCGCAACCTGCCAATCCATCTGCAAGCCAGCAGTGGGCACAATATAAACTATTGAATATGCCGACATAATAATAGCCGGCAGCGTAAATGCCAGCGCCGCAATGCCCACAACAGAACCCGCAATGCTTGCGGAAGCCGCATATATTAGGTATTTCGATGTTATGCGCGACCGCGAATAACCCAACGCTTTATATGTGCCTATAAGCATGCGCTCTTCATCGACCATGCGCGTCATGGTGGTAAGCGACACAAGGGCAGCCACTAGGAAAAATATTAGCGGGAATACGGCGGCAATGTGCCCTATACGCGTGGAATCTTGAGCGAAACTTTCAACGCCGTAATTCTTCGTGCGGTCCATAACAAGCCAATCGGGCTTCTCAATAGCATCTATGTCAGCTTGAGCATCCGCTAGTTCGGCTTCGGCATCAGCAAATTCCGCATTTGCCTTTTCGCGATTTTCCTCGTATTCCGCCAAACCCGACTCGTAATCTGCTTTTCCCTGTTTTAGCTGCGCGCGCCCGCTAGACAAATCGGATTCAGCTTTGTCTAGCTTCTTTTGCGCGGCATCAAGCTGCACATTTGCTTGCGCACGCTGCTCTTCTAGCTGCTGCCGTCCAGCAGCTAGCTGCGTTTCGCCCTGCGCCACTTGGTCTAAACCCGCATTTACCTTTGCAAGCCCTGCCTGCACTTCGGCTAGCTGCTGCTGGAGCGCCGGGTTGGTTGGATCAAGCACAAGAGCCTGCTGAAGTTGCGCCTGCGCCGCTTCCAGCTGTTGTCGCTGCGTGGTAAGTGCGGTCTTTGTTGATTCCAGCTGTGCCGCCTGATTATCAATTTCGCTTTGCGCATCAGCCAATTGCTTCTTAGCCGCGCTGCGCTGCTCTTCCAGCTGCACCTTCCCGCTGTCGTATTCGCGCTGACCTTGATTTATCTTGCGCTCGCTTTCCCGAATTTGGGAAAGCGCATCGTCAAGTTTGCGCTGCGCGTCAGCCAGCTGACTTTCTGCATCAGCCCGCTCGGCATTGTATTCGCTTCGCGCATCGTCAAGTTCGCGCTGCGCATCGGCTTTCAATTCGTCAACCCTAGCCTGTTCGCGCGCATCGGCTATGGACTCTATGCGGCTTAGCACGAAAGCCACCGCGTCGTTATAACCTTCGCTGCCAGATTCAAGTTGTTTCGCACCCGAAACGGATATAAATGCCTCGGTTATGGGATAGTCGGCAGAAAAATCGCTAGCAGGAATATACATAAACTGTTGAATAACGCCCGAACCGAGCGAAGTTGAACCCATAGAGGTAGACGATGTGTAATACGACGAACTTACCGTACCCACAATTGTGAATTGCGTCCGGTTCAGTGTGTCGGATAATTCGGTGGTGCCTTCAATAAGCGTTATGGTGTCACCCAACCCTACAGGACCATTCATTATGCGGTCGGCTGAAATAACGCATTCGCCCGATGCGCTAGGCATACGCCCATCTACCAGAACCAAATCGTTAATGCGCTGTTCGTTGGCACTAGAATCATCCAACGAATGAATGCGAAACGTGTAAGGCTCGTCATTCACTTCGCCTTGAGCATCAGTCTCCCAAGCTGCCTGCACATCTTCTACGCCTTCAATTTGCCGCAACGCCTCAATATCAGAATCGGAAAGACCCATAGTAGACACAACACGTATGTCAAACAGATTGGTTTCGTCGTAGAATTTATCAGCAGCAAGGCGCATGTCGGGCGCGGTCATTTGAAGACCTGCGTAGAAACCCACCCCCAGCGCAACTATTGCAAAGATCGCAATAAAGCGCCCAAGTGAATGGGTAATAGAGCGCCACACCTCTTTATTAAAAGCCGTATGCTTCATGTTTGAATGATATCGTACATTTAGCACGCTTCCGCATTATTCTTAATAAAAGTTTGCCATACCAATAAAGTGCCGTTACTTTGCTTATTAAAAGTTGCCAAGGATGCCAGCTTTCTGCAAGATTTACACTCATTAAAAGTTGCAACTATGAGGATTTATGGTGCAGCGAGTGTTGCATGTAGTTGGTTTTGTGCCAAGGTTTGTATGTTACTCAATATCGCATTTTTGATACACAGCTATAAGGTTTGCAATCTAGTCTTGATTAGAAGATTTATAAGTCTTCTAGAGAAAGAATAGATTGCTATGGATAAAGAAAAGTTTGTTTCTATTACTAATCAATTTATGTTCAATCGTGTAATGATTCAAAAAGATATATGCAAAGACTTTCTAGAGTGTGTATTGAATAAACAAATTGATGACCTAATTTACAAAAACGCTGAACAAGCAATAGAGCCTAGGCTAGATTTTAAGAGTGTGCGTCTTGATTTGTTTGCTAAGACAAAACATGAAGTTTTTGACATAGAACTACAAATTCAACAAAGAGCAGATATCGCTAGGAGATATAGATACTATCAAGCATCTATTGATACTACATCGCTAGATAAAGGAGCAGACTACGATAAGCTACCCACAAGCTATATTATATTTGTTTGCAATCACGACCCTTTCAAAGCAGGACTTCCTGTATATGAAATAGAACCAATATGTAGACAAGATAGTACTTTAGATATAGACAGCGGCATACACTGGATTGCTCTTAACTGTAAAGACTATGCAAAGACAAAAGATAAGCACCTGCTTTCTT
>NZ_JAAKEF010000008.1:0-84729 GCF_011039055.1 Adlercreutzia sp. ZJ154 | reverse complement strand
TCAATAGGTGTTGCAAACAGTTGGTTTTGACATGAAATCTATATGTCACTTGATATCGCATTTTTGATACACAGATATAAGGTTTGCAATCTAGTCTTGATTAGAAGATTTATAAGTCTTCTCGAGAAAGAATAGGTTGCTATGGATAAAGAAAAGTTTGTTTCTATTACAAACCAATACATGTTCAATCGTGTAATGATTCAAAAAGATATATGTAAAGACTTTTTAGAGTGTGTATTGAATAAACAAATTGATGATCTAATTTATAAAAACGCAGAACAAGCAATAGAACCTAGACTAGACTTTAAGAGTGTTCGACTTGATTTGTTTGCTAAAACAAAAAATGAAGTTTTTGACATAGAACTACAAGTTCAACAAAGAGCAGATATCGCTAGGAGATATAGATACTATCAAGCATCTATTGATACTACATCGCTAGATAAAGGAGCAGACTACGATAAGCTAGACACAAGCTATATTATCTTTGTTTGTAATCATGATCCTTTCAAAGCAGGACTTCCTGTATATACGATAGAGAGAGTATGTATTGAGAATAATAGTATTCCTATAAAAGATGATTCTCACTGGATTGCTCTTAACTGTAAAGATTATAAGAAGACAAAGGATAAGCATCTACTTTCTTTTATGGAGTATGTCTCCACTGGTAAAATAGACCGTAAAGACAAACTAGTTACATCTATTGCCAGTGCAGTAGATAAAGCCAATAAAGATAGAGAGTGGGTGAATAAGGTGTTTTCTGTAAGTACAATAGGAGAAGATTGGGAGCGAGAAGTACGTATAGCCCGCAGAGCTGCTCTAAAAGAGGGAGAAGAACGAGGGCTGGAACGCGGAATCTTGCAAGGGCGTGCGGAAGCCGCACGCTACGACTCTCTTATCGAACACCTATTTGCCGCCGGACGCGAGGGCGATGTTCTTAAAGCCTCTAAAGACCCAGCCTATCGTGAGCAACTTTTTACCGAGTTTAATATTTAGAACAATTTATCAACATAGACTAAAAACTGTACTGAACAAAATGAAAAACTCTCGTCTAAAGCAAACATCAACAGATTAGAGAGTGTCGGACACAGTCGGAGTAGACGACTCGCAAAAGCTGCAAAGTATAGGCAATCAACGTTTTATGGGCTTAGTGAGTAGTTTCGTAGCACATCAGAGCAGTTTGCACTCAATCAGTTTGCACGCAATTAGATCCATGGGTCTACTTTTTTCTCAAAAATGGTCAAAACTTCCAGCTTTCCATGGTCGTAGCGCCACATAGCTAACTTGAAATGTGGAGAACACTGGGCAAACAGAAAATTCGACACCTTTCTGATGCCTTAGTAGGCACAATTCCGCATTCAGAACCATGGAAAGTCGGAAGTTTTGACCATTTTTCTAACTTTTTTGAACTAGTATGCGGATGAGTTGAATCGTAATCTAGCGTCAAGGTGTTGAGAGTTTACCCAAAAGCCATCTTGCGGAGGTATCGTTTCTCCTAACATTAGAGCCTCCGCACAAGGTGCATCTCCACCTTTGCTTTCCTGCTTTAGTAAACCCATTTTTCTTCATCTTACTGCCGCAGATTGCACATTTTCTAGTAAACACCGCTCACTCCTGTTCATAGGTTGACTTTTTCTTAGAGAAGGCTTGCCTGAACAGGTATGTCAAGTGAGAATTAGACACATTTTTGCCTATATCCTAGGATTTTTTAGTGTGACAAAATGCCAGCTTTCTGCAAGATTTGCACTCATTAAAAGTTGCAACTATGGGGATTTGAGATGTCAATAGGTGTTGCAAACAGTTGGTTTTGTGCCGAGGTTTGTATGTCACTTGATATCGCATTTTTGATACGTAGATATAAGGTTTGCAATCTAGTCTTGATTAGAAGATTTATAAGTCTTCTAGAGAAAGAATAGATTGCTATGGATAAAGAAAAGTTTGTTTCTATTACTAATCAATTTATGTTTAACCGCGTAATGATTCAAAAAGATATATGCAAAGACTTTCTAGAGTGTGTATTAGGTAAGCAAATTGATGATCTAATCTATAAAAACGCAGAACAAGCAATAGAACCTAGACTAGATTTTAAGAGTGTGCGTCTTGATTTGTTTGCTAAAACAAAACATGAAGTCTTTGACATAGAGCTACAAATTCAACAAAGAGCAGATATCGCTAGGAGATATAGATACTATCAAGCATCTATTGATACTACATCGCTTGATAAAGGAGCCGACTACGATAAGCTACCCACAAGCTATATTATCTTTGTTTGCAATCATGACCCATTCAAAGCAGGACTTCCAATTTATGAGATAGAACCAATATGTAGGCAAGACACATCCTTAGATATAGACAGCGGTATACACTGGATTGCTCTTAACTGCAAAGACTATGCAAAGACAAAGGATAAGCACCTGCTTTCTTTTATGGAGTATGTCTCCACTGGTAAAATAGATAAACAAGACAAACTAGTTACATCAATTGCTTGTGCAGTAGATAGAGCTAATAAAGATAGAGAGTGGGTGAATAAGGTGTTTTCTGTAAGTACAATAGGAGAAGATTGGGAACGAGAAGTACGTATAGCTCGCAGAGCTGCTCTAAAAGAGGGAGAAGAACGAGGACTAGAGCGAGGACTGGAACGTGGAATCCTACAAGGACGAGTTGAAGGCTTACAACAAGGGCGCGCTGAAGCTGAAATGCGTTATGCAGAACTCACAAAGTTACTTCTCTCTAAAAAGCGTGAAAACGATCTATTCAAGGCATCCGAAGACCCAGCCTATCGCGAACAGCTTTTTACCGAGTTTAATATATAGAACAATTTATCAACGTAGACTAAAAACTGTGCTTGACCGCGAATTGGCTGCTATTTCTTAGCAACTATTAACCTGTTTGACTGCTTTTAAACGAGAATGTGCTATAGCGTGTATAGCATGCTATAGCACATTCTGCTATTGGTAAATTATGCCTAGTAGAGCCTATTAAATGGCAGCTATCACCAAATCTCCCATGCGTTCGGTGCCTACTATTTGGTCTTTCGGGGTATCGGCATCGGCAATGTCCCCCGTGCGCCAACCCGCATCCAAAACCGCCGTAACAGCACGACGAATATCGTCTGCAGCATCCTGCATATCGAAACTGTAGCGCAGCATCATTTCACACGAAAGTATTTGCGCAAGCGGATTCGCTATGCCCTTGCCCGCAATATCAGGAGCGCTGCCATGGCTGGGCTCATAAAGTGCAGTACCGTCGCCCAAACTAGCACTTGCCAACATACCCAACGACCCAGTAATCTGCGCCGCCTCATCCGACAAAATGTCACCAAACATGTTCTCGGTTACAACCACATCAAAATCGGCTGGACGGTTTATCAACTGCATTGCCGCATTGTCCACCAAAATGTCTTCTAACTGCACATCGGCATAATCGCGGTCATGTATGTCGTGCACAATTTCGCGCCACAGGCGGCTAGTCTCAAGCACATTCGCCTTGTCAACCGAATGCACGCGACCGCGCCTTTTGCGCGCTGCCTCGAACGCCTGACGCGCAATGCGCTCTATTTCATACTCGCGATATTCCAGCGTATCGTAAGCGCGTTGCCCGTCAGCGCCGCCCACACCAGCACCCGCCTCATCATAAAAGCGTTCGCGCTTGCCGAAATACAAACCACCAGTCAACTCGCGCACTATCATCATGTCCACGCCATCTATAACTTCCGGCTTTAACGTAGAAGCCTGCGAAAGCGCGCCAAAAATTTGCACAGGACGCAAGTTCGTGTACAAACCAAGCCCCTTGCGAATTCCCAGCAAGCCCTGTTCCGGGCGCGGTCTATTCGGGTCTGTAGTATCCCACTTCGGACCACCTACAGCTGCCAATAGCACAGCATCGCTTTCGCGCGCCACCTTAAGCGTTTCCTCGGGCAGCGCAGTATCGCACGCATCAATAGCGCAACCACCTATAAGCGCCTCGGTATATTCAAACTGCACGCCGTATTTCTGACCCACAGCATCAAGCACTTTCACGCCCTCGGCAATAATTTCTGGTCCAATGCCGTCGCCCGGTAGAAGACAAATTTTATAGGATGTCATTTAGCCAACTTCTCCTTCCAGCGGTTCACCAGCCCGCCCTTCTCTATTATTTCGGCAATGAACGGCGGGAATGGCTGCGCTTGGAAAACTTGACCAGTAGTCTCGTCGGTTATAGTGCCTGTTTCTGTGTCTACACTTACTGTGTCGCCTTCGCTAATAGCATCTACCGCTTCGGGGCATTCCAAAATTGCAAGCCCAGTGTTAATAGAATTGCGGTAGAAAATGCGCGCGAACGACTTTGCAATAACCGCATCAACGCCCGCAGCTTTTATGGAAATAGGTGCATGTTCGCGTGAACTGCCGCAACCAAAATTTTCATCAGCCACAATTATGTCGCCCTGCTTTACGCGCTGCACAAATGTTGTGTCCAAATCTTCCATGCAGTGAGCCGCTAATTCTTGCGGATCGGACGTATTCAAATAGCGCGCAGGAATTATTACGTCGGTATCTACATCGCGCCCGTAGCGAAAAACTGTTCCTTTGAATTTCACCTTAAATCCTCCAAATCAAATTCGGATAGCCGAAAACAACCAAACGACCCAGCCGCTAGTCTAAATCTTCGGGAAGCCCAATGTGCCCCAGTACAGCGCTTGCTGCTGCCACCGCAGGAGAAGCTAGATACACCTCGCTAGTTGGGTCGCCCATGCGTCCCACAAAATTGCGATTAGTGGTAGCTATGGCGCGTTCTCCAGCCGCCAAAATTCCCATATAGCCACCAAGGCATGGTCCACACGTAGGTGTGCTTACAGCGCAATTTGCATCTAGGAAAATATCGGTTAGACCCTCTTCTATACACTGTCTATACACCTGTTGGGTAGCCGGAATAATTATGCAGCGCACATCGGGGTGAACCTTGCGCCCTTTAAGCACAGCCGCAGCCTGACGCATGTCATCAAGCCTGCCATTCGTGCAGCTGCCTATAACTGCCTGATCTATCTTCACGTCGCGCGCTTGCGCCACAGGGCGCGTATTGCTAGGCAAATGCGGGAAAGCCACAGTGGGAACTATGTCGGCAGCATCTATTTCTA
The DNA here is from genome assembly GCF_011039055.1 of Adlercreutzia sp. ZJ154. Taxonomy (NCBI): domain Bacteria; kingdom Bacillati; phylum Actinomycetota; class Coriobacteriia; order Eggerthellales; family Eggerthellaceae; genus Adlercreutzia; species Adlercreutzia sp. ZJ154. The sequence goes on along the minus strand of NZ_JAAKEF010000008.1, from coordinate 79,619 downwards.
TTACTTGCGCGAACTGCGCATCAGGATCGGAATAATACGCCGTATATGGACGCTCGGCACGGCTGTCCATATACGCACGCGTAACATCGTCCACAGGAATAAGCCCTGCTTTGCCACCCGCCTCTATAGCCATGTTGGAAATTGACAGGCGCTCATCCATTGGAAGCGCTTCTATGGCGCTGCCGGTAAATTCCATTGCTTTATACAGCGCACCGTCTACACCGATTAAACCAATTATGTGAAGAATAACGTCTTTACCAACAACGCCCGGTGCCAGCTTGCCATTCACTACAAACTTGATGGTTTCGGGAACCTTAAACCACGCCTTGCCGGTAGCCATGCCCACGCCCGCATCGGTAGAGCCCACACCGGTACTAAATGCACCCAGCGCGCCGTATGTACACGTGTGGCTGTCGGCGCCAATAATAAGATCGCCCGCGCCCACAACGCCTTGCTCGGGCAAAAGCGCATGTTCAACACCCATGCAACCCACTTCGTAATAGTGGCTAATGCCCTGTTCACGTGCGAAATCGCGCACAATTTTCGCCTGTTCGGCACTCTTAATATCTTTATTGGGAACGTAATGGTCGGGCACTAGCACCACGCGGTTTGCATCGAAAACCTTGTCGGATATTTGCTTGCTAGTTTTAATAGCAATTGGCGCCGTAACATCGTTTGCCAGCACTATATCCAAATCACACTCGATAAGCTGTCCGGGCTCCACTTCCTCAAGCCCGGCGTGAGCGGCTAAAATTTTCTCAGCCATAGTCATAGCGCGCGCCATAAGCAACCTCCATTTTCGCTGTAATTCGTGTTGGTGATTGTATCACTTGATACTACTGCAGCGGTTGTGCCGACTGCCCCTGCGAAGGATGCGGCTGTAACCAATTCAGCCAATCATCGGCATCTTCGCACGCAACATCTTTCATGTCTACGCTGGTTCCACCCACGCCCGCAGCAGTACGTACATTGATAGTAGCTACATTAGATATGCGTTGGAATGGATTTGTCTTAGTAAACCCATACTGAATCTTGTTGCGCGGGAAACTGCGCTCTTCACGCGACAGTCCACCGTTTATCATTTTCATAAAACGCTCGTTCACCGCAAAGCCCGATTCGCGCGCCCACTTCACAGCGCTAATCGCCTCAAGAACAAACACCACAGCTGCTATAACATAAAGCCCTATAGCTATCGCGTTTGTAAAATTTAAAAATGCAATGTCGTCCGAACTAGACACAGCACCTGACACAAACGACAAATTTATTGCTATTTGAACTATTGCTGTGCAAACCGCCAACCAAAAACCGCCACCCTGCCAAATGCAGCGCCGTATTATGGCACGGCGAAGTGCCACAGGCGCAACAGGCGTGCGACCCTGCGGCACAGCAGCATATTCGGGCACTATCCCCTGCAAAATTCCGGGCACATCTGATAGCTTGCAGAACGGATGAATAACCACACCATGCGTATTCAGGCTACTATTCTGCGAAGTGTCATCGGCGCTGTTGGTATCTATCTTGTCTAGCGACACTTCGCAATAACCTATAAGTCGTCTAATAACCGACTGCTTCACCACAACAGCCTGCACGCGCTGAATGCTTATGCTCTGGCGCGTATGTTGCAGCAGCCCCCGCTCAACCTCGACACGATCGCCTATGCGGCGCGCGCGAAAACCACCAAAACTGATGCATTGCCCCGCTGCAGCAATTATCCAAATAACAACTAGAAACCCTACTATTCCCGCAATGGATATCGCAATGCCAAAGCCAAACATGGGGTTTACAACCTGCGAAGTGAACGAATTTATCGCCATGTCGGTTTGGCTTGGGAAAATTTGTGACGCTAGCCCTACTATCTGACTGATAATGCTAATAAAACCAATTATCAACAGAACAAACGACGTATTATTTGAAAGCCCTGCCAAGAAAAGCTGCTTATTCGTAAGACCATATTGGAATGAAGGCTGCATTTCGACTTGAGGCACCTGAGACTCGTCGGCGAACACTCCCCCAATTTCATCCCAAGCCTGCTTGCCCACATCTAGCACATTGCCCTGCTGGTTGTACACAGGTGCAGCAGAAGCAGCACCAGCCGCAGACGACACTTGCGCCGCTTGTGCCGCTTGTGGCTGCAAAGCCTGACGCTTGCGTGCATACAGTTCAGATGTTAACCACTCTGCCTGCGCTTTTGTTAAGTACGGCACCGTAACTGCCTTATTTGCCGCACCACCTGCCGTGTCTATAAAAACATTGCGCACACCAAAAAGGCGCTGTATCAAACTTGCGCGCGCGTCTACAGATTGCACGCGATCGTAGGGAACATGAACACGCTTCTTGGTTATTATTCCGCTATATAAACTGAATTCATTCGGTCCAAGTGTGAAATAAAGCCGCTTATAAGCTAGAAAATGCACAAGCACAATAACGCCTACCAGCAATAGAAACAACAACCCTATACCGCCAACAATGGCTCCCATGGTTGCTAGTTCGAAAATTCCACCATCTTCAATAATGGATATCAAAGATGAGAACATACTAATAATTAGTACAAACAATATTGCCAGTGTACTGCGTATAGTACCTAGCCATATATAGCTATGGTGCACTCCGTAGTGCTGCAATTCTGAACTTGCAGGCGCGGCAGCCGTTGCAGGCGTTGCAGCCGTTGCAGGTGTTGCAGCCATTGCAGGCGTTTCATTTGCTGCTTCAGGTGTATTCATATTGGGTGTCTCTGTTGTAGGTTGCATTTATACGTCCTCGCGCGCTATACGGGCAAGTTCAGCCGCGCGATCACGCAGCTGCTCGGCATGCTCGGTGTTTATTCCGGGAATCTCGTGTTCGCCAGCAGCTGTAGCCACGGTAACACTGGAAAGTCCAAACGCGCGCAAAATAGGTCCTTGGCGCGTATCGGTATTCTGTACACGTATAAATGGAATAACATAGCGCTTGCGCCAAACGATTCCCTTTGCAATGTCAAGAAAATCATCGTTTAGTTGATAACGCCAACGCATGTAGCGAATGGGCGGAAGCACTATCAAAAATATAACCAGCAACGCCAAAAATACTATAGCTTCAACTGCAAGTACCATAAATACCCAACTTGCAGGCTCTACTGCTGCCACAATAGCAAATGGTACAAAGCAGCATAAAAACGATACTACGATCCAAATGGCATCGTTTATTCGCCAAACGCTTTTGATGCGAGGATCTAATTGGCTGGATGGAAGTTCACGCATTTTTATCCTTTGATCGAATACTATCTGCCAAGATTCTATCATTGCAACCGTAAGCAAGGAACAACTCTAGCCATTAGCTTTGAACCTGCTAAAATATGGGTGCTGCTGAAGTGGGAGTGTGGTGGAATGGCAGACACCGGGGACTTAAAATCCTCTGCCGCAAGGCGTGCGGGTTCGAATCCCGCCACTCCTACCAGCTTTTCAGAAGTCGAAATTGCAAGCTACAAAACAGCACAAAGCGCGTCTAGCAGCGTTATAGCAAAGTGCTGGGCGGTACGCTCTTCGCCTGCATCCATCCAGCTTCTCCCGGGAAGAACTACCTTTATACGCAGCGGTTTGTTAGCCCGCGCCGCCTGAATAGCGCCCGACAGGCGCCTCTGCAGCGTTTCCTCGTTTTCATAATCTACAACCGGCACAGTATCTTCCGCCGCGCTTAGCGCCACTTCCACAAGCAGCATATCTTCGCTAGGCGCAACCGAAAGAGTGTCGGCACTTACTATGCGTGAAGCAGGGTTTGTGGCTATAGCCAAGTTCGACATACGCTGCGCCACCGACCGGGTGAATTCGCACGTGCCATACAAACATAGCGCATTGGCTTCCAACACATCTGCCGCACGCGCAAAACCAAGATTGCGCACTTCGTGCAGCGGCTCTTTGCCCGCCCAAGAGTGCTCCAAATTGCGCAGCGCTGCAAACGTGTAGGCACCCGCTATGCCATCCGATGGCAGACCCAAGTTCACCTGAAACTTCCGCAGCGCGTTTTCGGTATGTGCACCAAATATGGCATCTTCCGATCCGCTGGAAAACCCAAGCGCACCTAAAGCCTGCTGCAATTCCAAAACATCGTTACCGTGCAAGTAAGGCATGCGCAAATACAGCGTGCGGTCGCCCATGTGATACGATGCGTCAACCAACGCCGACCACACTTTTGAATCGACCTCGTCGCTTGCTTGCATACCTGCCTGCTCGCAGAATTTCCGCAGCGCCACCAGCGTTACGTCATCAAAAGTGCCCGACACATCACTTTCGTCTAAAAGCCCAAGTATCGCCAAACGCTCTTGCACATCTTCAACAGCTGCCCCAGAATCGCCTTTTCGAATGGAGTTCATATGTCTACATCAGCCTCCGCACAAACCAATCAGCCATCGACTCTAACATGTCGCGCGCTTGGCTAGGCGAAATAGTTTCCTTCAAACGTTCTTTTGCGGCGCTAGTCAAGTTTTCGGCGAAATTGCGAGCGTATTCTATAGAACCCGAATCTTCCATCAATTCAACCGCTTCGGCAAGCACTTTAGGGTCGCGCTCTTTTGCAGACAACACTTCAATTAAGCGGGCGCGCTGATCATCCTGCAAATTCTGCAACGCATGTACCACCATAAACGTGCGCTTACCCTCGGTTATATCGCTGCGAAAATCTTTATTCGCAGATTCTTCAGCACCTATCAAATTCAGTAAATCATCTTGAATTTGGAAAGCAAGACCGGTGTCTAGACCATAGTCGCGCAGCGCCTGTATTTCGCATTCCGTACCGCCACCTATAATTGCGCCTATAGCCAGCGGCACCGCGCCCGAATAATGCGCGGTTTTATGTATTGCCATAACCAAATAATCTTCAGGCGTAATGTCGTAGCGCTCATCGCGCGCCCACCCTATGTCTAGCGCCTGACCTTCTACCGTGCGCCGCGTCATATTAATAAGCTCTGTCACCACGCGAATTTTTGTAGCGTCATCTAGCGTAGAGTCGTTCATAACGGTGCCATTTACCAGCGCAAGAGCTAAGTCGCCCATGTTGATAGCCAGCCCCGTGCCCTGCGTTAAATGCAAGCACGGCTCGCCGCGACGCAGCGTGGCTTCATCTGCTATATCGTCGTGAATTAGCGCTGCAGTATGAAAGTGCTCCATAGCTGCCGCTGCCGACATTGCCAAGTCTACGTTGCCACCAACAGCCAAACATGCCGTAAAGCAAATAAGCGGACGATGCCGCTTACCACCATTTTGGCTATATGTCAGCAATGGGTCGTATAGATACTTATTCATATCGGGGTGCGTTCCCCTAGGAATGTAGCTGTTAACTAAATCGCCTACCTTGCCAGCGTAGTTGTCCAGATATTCCTCAAACGACACCACTTGGCTATCTACCGACTTTAATATTTCGCTGATCGTTTCCATTTTCTCCAACTTATGCGGCTTATACGCCTTGGCCTTATGCAGCATTGGCGCAGCGAATAACAATGCCACTAAGTATATCCGATTCGCTAACGGTAAACGCCGTTTGTCGGGCGGCGTGCATAACCTCTTCCAGAATAAGCATCCCTGCCACTATGACCGGCGCACGATTAGGATCTAAGCCAACTACTTGCTGCCGCTCTTGCAAAGGCAACGCTTGCAGGCGGGTAGTAATTTCGCGAAGTTGAGCTAGCGTAACGCAAGCCATATCTACCCTTGAGGAATCGTATTCACGCATAGCTTCGCGAATGCTTACAGCAGTTGTGGCAGTACCTGCTACCGCTATCATTTGGTCGAGCGGCTGGCAAATACAAGCCTGCACATTGCGAAACCAATCGCAAAATTCATTAGACATCCATGCGCGCGCAGCTTCTATTTCTGAGGGTGCCGGCGGATCGCTAAGTAAAAAGCGCTCGGTAGCGCGACGGCATCCCACGTTAAACGAATGTGAGAACTTAGGCTTTTCGCCCGCCAGTCCAATGGATATTTCGGTAGAGCCGCCTCCAACATCTACAACCATAACATGCTGGTGTACAAAGCGCGAAGTAGCGCCCGCAAAAGTTAGCGCCGCCTCTTCTTCGCCGCTGATAACCTGCAATTGCAGACCCAGCCCAGCTAGCATATCGTAAAATTCTGCTGCATTTTCAGCGTCTCGTGCAGCTGATGTAGCCACCACCATTGTTTGACGTACAGGATTTTCGGGTGTATCGAAATTTTCACGAATAGCAAGAAAGTCTGTAAGCGCAGCCTTCACGCGCTGCATTGCCTGCGATGTCAAAATATGAGTGGCATCTACGCCTTCGCCTAAATTGGTTATGCGGTATTCCTTCGCAAGTACATGAATTTGCCCCGCGCACACGTCGGCTATCATCATTCGACACGTAACCGTGCCTATATCTATAGCAACATAACGCCCGTCGATCATTTTGTTTTCACCGTGTTTGTTCATTAACCGCGTTCACCCATTAACCGCATTCACTCATTAACCACGTTCACCACTAACAGCATGCGCCTACTAACAACATGCGCCCATTATTTCGAGTAGAAAAATATAGTGTCTAAAACATCGGAATACCAAGTATCGGGTGCAGGCACACTTCCCGGAGTTATATTCGCGGTGAAATCAGACGATTGAGAAACGTCTATCCCCGATACGCTGCCCGCGCTTTCCCCTTCTTTCACCATGCCGTATTCGCTATGAGCCTTGTCTTCTATACCAGAAGCGCTCTGAAGATTCTGCACGGAATTTTCTAACGCAGCATTGCGCTCTATTACCGCATCATATTCAGCTTGAAGCCTGTCGCGCTCGCGAATTTGCTGGTAGCATTGCTGCGCCGGGGTATACAGCATGAAACAAACAAACGCCACACAGACGATGGAAAATAGCACACGCAAAGTCTTTCGGGGCGCGTGCTGGAAGCTGGGCAGATGAATAGACCCGATAAAGCCCGAAACTGCCGATTGCATTTTCGAACCTTCATGCGTAAGCGCCGTAGCTGCCTTGCGATGCTTCGAGCCCATCTTGCCTTTATAAACAGCTGCGCGGGGGGAACCCTCTGCGGGAATATCCGCCGAACTGCCACCATATGCGGCATTAAATTTTCGCGCTGCGCGGGTTTTGTTGCGCTTGCGCTTTGCCTGCGCGTGGCGCGATTCTAAGCGCGAAGCCAGTTTTTGTTTGGCTTGAATTTCAGTTTCAGTTTCATCTAACGTGCGCGTTTTATTGGACGGTGCGGAAACAAAGTTATCTTGGATAGCAGTCGTTTTGGCGCCGCTGCGTTTTCTTGCTGAGCGACGCGCGTCTTCAAAAGAGACGATGTTCGACTGTTTTGGCAAAATGCTCCTTGGCACTAGTGTGTTTAAGGTTTGTTTTTGGCTTCAAGAGCACTAACTAGGTTAACATGCGAAAAGCGTTCCGTGAACTAGAAATTAGAAATTAACGGATATCTAACTTATCTATGAAAGCCAGCCACTTCTCAAATGAATCATCGCTTATAGCGTGCTCCATTAAACATGCTTCTTCTTCGGCGGTGTGCTTATCTATTCCTAACGCCTTGTTTAGAAAAAGCGTTAATGCGCAATGCCTATCTAGCACCTTCGTGCCATATTCGCGCCCGTCTTCCGTAAGAGTTATATCGCCATAAAACGGCTGATCTACAAAACCCTTTTCCTTTAGCACCGATATAGCTTTGCTAACTGAAGCCTTAGAAACGCCTAGCTTTGTGGCAACATCTACGGCGCGCACCGGAGCAGTAACGCCGCCCAACATAACTATAGCCTCAAGATAGTCTTCATGTGATTTTGAGATTTTTTCCATCAGCTTCTTCCGCCGCTGTTTTGGTATGTTCAAGCCATTGTGGCTAGACCCTCATGTTATCACAGACTGGATTCCATCTTCGCTACCATATCCTTCACGGCGTTGCATTCAGCGCCGGGTTCGCAATTTTTTGCGCAATGTGCGCAGCCCTTGCTTTCGCAGCTATCGCCACAGTCGCACATGCCGCGCCTGAGAAGCCGCCGGACAGCCAGCGCAGCGCACGCTACGATAACAAGCAGCAATACTACAGTTGACGGCGTTATAACTAATTCTTCCATGCGGCTTCTCCTTTCCTTTAAATTTAAGCAACTCCCTTGCTTGCGCTAAGTTCATGTTGCATTTCTGCATCTTTGTCTTTGTTGTATTTCGGCATAGGGCGGAACAGCTGGAACAAAATAGCCGCCAGAAGCAGTACAGCTATTACTGTCCAGAAGTTAAATGCCACTTCACCAGTAACAAGACCACCTAACTGGTAGATGATAAGTCCTACAACCCATGCGAATGCGCACATATAGCCAATAGTTGCCCATGTCCACTTTGCAGAATTCATTTGGTTGCGGATAGCGCCCATAGCTGCAAAGCACGGCGCGCATAGCAGATTGAACGCGCAGAATGCCATAATAGCCACACTTGAGCCGCCCATCATAGCGGCAAACGACATCCAGATATTCGGATCGTCTTCGCCAATTTCGCCAAGGCTGGTTATGATGCCTACCGTTGCCACCACATTTTCTTTCGCCACAAGACCGGTAATGGATGTAACAGTAGCTTCCCAATTGCCAAAGCCAAGCGGCGCAAAAATCCAAGCCAAAACATTACCTAACCCAGCCATTAAGCTGTACTGGATATAGTCGTCCATTTCGGTGTCAAGCAGACCGAACGCGCCTTCGTACACACCAAAATTCAGCAGGAACCAAATGATGATTGAGCTTAGGAAGATAATGGTTCCGGCTTTTACCGCATAAGCCTTCACGCGCTCCCACATGGAAAGCAGCACGTTTTTCACGGTAGGCAGATGATACGCCGGAAGCTCCATGATAAACGGAGCGGCATCGCCCGCAAATGCTTTCAGTTTCTTCAGCATTATGCAGCTGATTATGATGGCAGCAAGACCCAAGAAGTAAAACAGCGGTGCCACCCACCAAGTGTCTTCGTAGAAATTGCCAGCTAGCGCGCCAAATACAAGCGCTATGATTGGCAGCTTCGCGCCGCAGGGAATCATAGTGGTGGTCATAATTGTCATGCGGCGATCTTTTTCATTTTCAATAGTTTTTGTAGCCATAACAGCCGGCACACCGCAGCCAGACGCAATAAGCATTGGAATGAACGATTTACCAGACAGACCGAAACGGCGGAAAATGCGGTCCATAATGAACGCCACGCGCGCCATGTAGCCGCAACCTTCAAGAAAACCAAGCAGCAAGAACAGCACGATTAGCTGCGGGATAAAGCCGATAACAGCACCAACACCGGCAATTATGCCATCTACAATAAGACTTTGCAGCCACGGTGCGCAGTCAACAGACTCAAGCCACTCTCCTACAACAACTGGCACACCCGGATGCCATAATCCGAACTCTGCCGGGTCGGGCTCTTCTTCGGCAAGCACCGCAAGCTCTTCATCAGTTGCGCCACTTTCTTCAGCTAGCGCAAGTTCCTCTTCCCACGCGCCCACAGCTTCGTCGTATTGTTCGGTGTTGGTATATAGCCAACCGTCGCCGAACAGACCGTCGTTAGCCCAGTCGGTGACAAGCGTGCCTACAGTAGATACACTTATATAGTAAACAAGCGCCATAATTACGATAAAAATAGGAATACCAAGCACGCGGTTAGTAACTATACGGTCAATCTTTTGTGTAGTAGTCATGCCTTTTGTGCCGCGTTTTACAGTATCGGCGCACACATCGGCTATAACATCGTAGCGTTCGTTCGTTACGATAGACTCAGCATCGTCATCTTCCTCAGCTTCAACCGCTTCGCGTATTTCGGCAATTTTCGCCATATCCTCTGCAGGAAGGTTTAATTTTTCTACCGTCAGCTGTTCATTTTCAAACAGCTTAACGGCGAACCAGCGCTTATCTCGTAAAGGAACTTTATCGCCAAGAATGTTGGCAATTTGCAACAGCGCCGCTTCCACATCGTCGGTGAAATGAAGTTTTGACTCAGATGCCGCGCCGGCAGTTGCCAGTTCGCGCGCCTTCTCTATAACTTGCCCGGTACCGCGGCTTTTTAAGGCGGATATTTCTACTATGGGACAACCTAGTTTATTGGAAAGCTTTTCGACATTTATGGTGTCTCCATTTTTCTCCACCAAATCCATCATGTTTAGCGCAATTACAGTGGGAAGCCCCAAGTCGAGAATTTGGGTGGTTAGATATAAGTTGCGCTCCAGATTGGTTGCGTCAACTATATTCACAACAACATCGGGATTGCCGCTCATAAGGTAGTCGCGTGTTACAACTTCTTCGGGTGTATAAGGGGAAAGCGAGTATACGCCGGGCAAGTCTGTAATGGAAACTTCCTTGTCGCGCTTATACTTGCCTTCCTTCTTTTCCACCGTAACGCCCGGCCAATTGCCGGTGTATTGGTTTGCGCCGGTCAAATCGTTAAACAGTGTGGTTTTACCACAGTTCGGATTGCCAGCAAGAGCAATATTGAAACCCATCTCGTGTTTCCTTCTTCGTCGTTCTAAGTTAGCCCGGGCTAACTTACCTGCAAAAAAATTTGGCCGCGCTTAGTTGACCAAAACATGTTCGGCTTCGTCTTTGCGAAGCGAAAGTTCAAAACCGCGTACCGTAATCTCGATAGGATCGCCCAGCGGGGCTACCTTATGAACCTGAAGCTGTGTACCTTTTGTAAGCCCCATATCCATAATGCGCCTCTTTACGGCACCGTCGCCTGTAAGTTTGCGCACTACTGCGCTTCCACCTACCGGGACATCCCGTAAAGTTTTCTCCTGTTCTGACATGCTTCTCCTTAAACTTTAAGCTGCGATAATCTTTGAAGCAGCCGATTTATCCAACGCCACTTGGCAACCTTTTATCTCGACTATTAGATTTCCAGCTTGCTCAGTTACCACACGAACAGGAGCACCAGCCACAAAGCCAAGATTTTCCAAATGATGATGAATTTCATCTTTCCCGCGCACCTTGATTACATGCGCGGTTTCGCCAGCATGCATAAACGTAAGCGGCATTTGATGTGCGCTTCGCGTTGCGGGGGTGGCGAAAGCCGTATCTTCAGCAACCATCGCGTTTTGCATATTACATCTCCATCAACCAAGTTAACCTAGGGTAACATCAGGAATATAACACAATGGCAACAAGAATGAAAGCCTTGGTTAACTTTTTGTATTCTTCGCATACGGAGACGATCAAATGCGTTATAGAGCAGCTGGAACACAACTAGATTTACCGCAGCGGCTATACCAATAATTAGCCACATTGTTGATGTAAATGGCGCTATGTTAAACAGCGGTCCCAGCAACGTTGAGCCCAATAATAACCCGCCAACAATAACGACCAACAGCGCTGCGCGAATAGCGTTGTACGGAATAGACAGCCTTATAACCAGCATAACGCCTATAAATGCAAACAACAGCACGCAAAGCGTAGATACCTGCGCATAATTCAGCCCAGCGCCATAACCCGTTATGCAAACTGCGAGTACTGTTAAAACGGCACAAATGGCACCGGGAATGGAATGCACTACGCAATTAGACAGGAAGCGCCCGCGAACACGCTCATGGTTCGGTTCTAGCGCAAGCACAAACGATGGAAGTCCTATGGTAAATGCACTTATCAGCGTCATCTGAATGGGCACAAACGGATATTGCCAAGGCAAGAAAATGAATAGTACCGCCGAAGTTATAGAGAACAGTGTTTTTATCAAGAAGAGAGATGCGCTGCGTTGCAGGTTATTTATAGAGCGCCTACCCTCTGCTACAACCTTTGGCATGCTGGCGAAATCGTTATCGACCAACACCAGTTGTGCCACATTGCGCGCAGCATCACTACCACTTGCCATAGCAACACTGCAATCGCTTGCTTTCAGCGCAAGCACATCGTTCACGCCGTCGCCTGTCATGGCTACGATATGGTCTTGCGCCTGCAATGCCACAACAAACGCTTTTTTCTGCTCGGGTGTTACTCGCCCAAAAACACTGTATTTGTTTATGGCTTCAACTATTTGTTCATCGGTTTTAAGCGTAGTTGCATCAATATAATTCTCCGCCCCCGGTACACCTACTTTTTGCGCAATGCCAGATACCGTATGCGGATCGTCGCCACTTATTACTTTAAGCTGCACGCCCTGTTCGATGAAGTATCCTATGGTCTGCGCCGCTGTAGAACGTATCTGATCGCGCAGCATTATAAAACCAACAGGTTCAGGCGAACCCAATATGCCGCCTTCTTCAGTGAACCCGTCAACACGAGCCAACAGCAATACACGATTCTCAGCCGCCAATTCATCTAACTGCGGCTTTATATCGCGAAGCGCTTGCGCATTTGCAGCCAACACAAACTGTGCCGCACCCATAACGTAAGCCCCATCAGAAAACTCTGCGCCCGACCATTTTGTTTCCGAAGAAAACGGAATTGCACGAACAATCTCGCTGCAATGCGGCTGTTGGGATGCGGAGTGAAGGCTGCGCAGCTTCTGAGCAGAGCATTCAGAAGTCGCATCATAGCGCGGCTGCGTCTCAGAGCGGAGTGAAGGCTGCGCAGCTTCTGAACGTAGCTCTGAGCGAGCCGCGCTAGTTGGCAATTCTTCACCACAACGCGGCTGCGCGTATTCAATTATTGCCCGCGCTGTATCGTTGGGGTCTTCATCCGATGCTGCAATGCTGGCAAACAAACGCACAAGTTCATCTTCTGAAACCGCATTGTTGTGCACCGCCACCACGCCGGCAACTTCCATACCGCCTGTAGTTATGGTTCCCGTTTTGTCCAAGCAAAGCGTATCTACACGAGCCAGTGTCTCTATGCAATAAAGCTGCTGCACCAATACTTTATGACCCGCCAGCCTTATAACCGCCACAGCCAATACTGTAGAGGTTAGCAATATTAGTCCTTCAGGAATCATCCCAACAAGAGCTGAAACAGTACTTAAAATTGCCGAATCGGGTGCCACGTTATGCAAAAAATGAGTGCTGCCAAACAGCAGCAATCCCACAGGCACCATAGCTAAACTGACAAACTTAATTATGCGATTCAAGCTTGTCATTATTTCGGAATTTACAGCTTTGTGCTGTTTGGCTTCAGCGGTAATTTTGGCGGCATAGTTATCGGCACCCACATGCACAACACGCGCCCACACCATACCAGAATTTAAAAACGATCCACTCATAAGCGCATCGCCTGCAGCCTTTGCAACCGCTTTGCTTTCGCCGGTAAGCAGGCTTTCATCTACACGACACGCGCCCTGCACAACAACAGCATCAGCCGGAACCTGATCGCCTCGACCTAGGCGTATCACATCGTCTAACACCAGCTGATCTACCGACAGCTGCACCTGCTCGCCATCACGCGCAACATCTATAAGCGATGCCGCCACAATGGAAAGCTTGTCAGTAACCATTTTTGAGCGAATCTCTTGCACGATGCCGATAATCACATTCACCACAATGATTATCATAAACAGCATGTTTTTATACGACCCGGTAAAAAACACCAGCGTCGCAAGCACCACATTCACAAAATTGAATAGCGTGCAAATATTGTCTCGGAATATATCGCCGATGGAGCGTGTTTTTAAGCCAGTATCAACATTTACCTTGCCAGCTGATATGCGTTCAGCCACTTCAGCTGCAGTTAGCCCTTTAATGCTTGTATCAACCAAATTGCCAGCTACGTTTTTAGCCATGTTTGATATAACAGCTCTCCCTTGCGCATCGTAATTTCAAACATAGTTAAGAATAATGGAGAAATGGGGCACATCGAACAACAATGCAACATTATTACATTTTTATAAGGTTGCCTAGACGGGTTTTGCCATGTTTGCCATCGCTTTCCCAAACCCATGCATCAGCTATGAACCCAGCAGTCAGCAGTCAGCAGCCAACAGCCAGCACCCAACAAGAACACACATCAGCACCCCATAAGAAAAGTCTGTGCTAGTTGCTGCATCCCCAATTTTGTAGGATGCGTGCCGTCTAATGTATCGAATGGCTTACCTAAATTTGCCATATCTATTAAATGTGCACCATGCTTCTTAACTGCGCATCTTATTGCCTCATTATAGGATTCAAGATTTTCGCCTTTATATTTCGCGCGGAAAAATTCCACATCGTGTTCTTTTGAACGACCCGGCAAAAGCGTCATGCAAAACATCTCCGCATTAGGTGCCATCTCGCTAAGATTCGCCAGCATCTCTGCATAGGCTTGCTCAAATTCGCACAAAGATGAACCTTCTCCGTAATCGTTTATCCCCATATAGATAAGTATGCAGTCGGGCTGCTGACCAGACGCTCCTATTACCTGCTTCGCCCTCGCAACCGATCTGCCTGCCGGAAATTCACTACCAGTAACTAAGCTTCCCGAAAACGACCCATTTGCCAGAAGTTCGCCTTCCAGCGCCTCTATTACTTGCATCCACCAAGTATCAGCAGGCTGCGTAACGCCGTTTTGCGCGCATAAATCATCTTCGTAATACACCTTATTTTCCGGCGGAATAAACCCATGGAAAGTAGATATAGAATCGCCAAATACTGATATTCTTTTGCCCACGATATTCCTCTCGCAAAGCATCCTGCACCCCATGCAGAAAAACAGACAAGTTGGCAGAATGTATCCATTAACATTTCAGATAAGTATATGGTAGAACCGCTGGGAATATGTGCGCAAGGAGGGAATACAATGGGCGATGTACTCGACCGGAAAAGCTCGTTTGGCGAAAACCGCTATATTGATACACGCGCAGCCATAGATGAAGCCGTGCCATTCACTCAAGCTGTAATAGACGGGCTGGCTCCCAGTGGGGGTTTGTATGTTCCTCAAAGCATTCCGCGTTTTCCTTTAGAGCGCATATTGGAACTTGCCGATTTGCCCTACAGCGAACGCGCGGCGGATATATACAGCGCTTTCAATATAGATATTCCCGATACAGATATTCACGAATTGATGCACAAAAGCTACGGAGACAATTTCGATACCGTAGATGTGTGTCCAATTCAAAAACTTGATGAAGATGTGCATGTCTTAGAACTTTGGCACGGTCCTACTAGCGCGTTTAAAGATATGGCTTTGCAATGTCTGCCCAACTTTTTTGCAGCTAGCGCCGATGTCTTGCGTGAACGCGGACAGCTTGACAATAACTTTTGCATTTTAGTTGCCACATCGGGCGACACTGGAAAAGCTGCACTAGAAGGCTTCAAAGGCGTTAAAGGCGTGAATGTAGGCGTATTGTTCCCCGATGGAGGCGTCAGCGATATACAGCGCAAACAAATGGTGACGACCACCGGCGATAATGTTTGCGTTTGGGCAGTACGCGGTAATTTCGACGATTGCCAAACCGGCGTAAAAAAGGTATTCGGCGACGATGCTTTTGCGTCCCAACTAAAAAGCGATGCAAATGTAGCGTTATCTAGCGCCAATTCGATTAACTGGGGACGACTGCTTCCGCAAATTGTTTATTACGTATCAAGTTATGCCGAGTTGGTAGCTGAAGGGAATGTAAGCGCAGGCGACCCAATAGATGTATGTGTACCTACTGGCAATTTTGGCAATATATTAGCTGCTTGGTATGCCAGACAAATGGGAACACCGATAGAAAACCTGTTTTGCGCAAGTAACGAAAACCGGGTTCTTACCGATTTTATAAACACTGGCATATATGACATATCTGATCGCGAATTTGTTCTTACGCCATCTCCTTCCATGGATATATTGGTATCTTCAAATTTAGAGCGACAGCTTTTTGAACTGTCCGGGCGCAATGGTCAAGCCATTTCAGAATGGATGACCAGCTTAAATGCTGAAAAGCGTTTCCAAGCCGACCCTGACACAACAAAAGCTATGCAGGCTGTGTTCAAAGGCGAATCGGTTAGCAACAACGACTGCCTTAACGCTATAAAAAGCGTATTCGACAAGTATGATTACCTAATGGACCCCCACACCGCTGTCTCTTATACTGCCGGAATGAGGCTACGCAAAGATAATCCGCTGCTAATAATCAGTACTGCACATTGGGCAAAGTTCGGCGATAATGTATACCGCGCTTTGCATGGCATAGCACCAGAGCAATCGCTACCGCAAGATATTGCTTCTCTTACCGGCTGTCAGCTAAACGAGCTGATTGCAAAAGAAACCGGCAAGTGGGGCATACCTAAACGTCTGGCAAACTTAGATGCTATGCCTATACGGTTCTCTGAGGTTATCGACGGTAATCAGAGCGCCATAGAGCAAGCCGTAGCAACGTTTCTAGAACACTAAAGGAGATATGGTTCTAATGAAACTTAATAACTTGCAAACAAACATTCGCCTTTCCATAGTTAACCCCGATTCTCAAAGCAACTCTGTTTTTGGGCGCGGAATCGCCAATTTGTGCATGGGTGTACGCGAAAAAGGCTCTCTTAATGCTGCCGCCAAAGAAATGGGCATGGCGTACAGTAAAGCTTGGCGCATTATTAAAGACACAGAAGCGGCTCTAGGAATGCAGCTATTAATTCGCGATGGTGCACACGGAAGCGAACTTACCGAAGATGGCAATAAACTCCTAGATCTGTATTGCTCTATTAACGAGAAAGTCTCTCAGGAAGCGCTCGAACTCTACAAGGAAATGCTCTAATAAGCTGCTGGTGTTTGTTTCTGAAGTCTTTTCAATATGCTCTGCGCAATGCATGCTTGTACTGCTTGAGTTTGCTTGTTCGGCATTGGCAAACTCAACAGAGCAGGGTTTATTATCGAACTGATACATACAGCCATAACATACGTCCATATCGTCAAATATTGATGTATTACATACCGGGCATTGCTTCATTTTTGTTCCCCTCTTCGATATGTGTTGTTGACATGCGGAGTGCCTAATTTAATAACGTCCCCCACACATAGCCAATCTCCGTCGCGCGAAAATCTTTCTGCAACCATAGAAGCATGTTTATTTTTCAAGCGTTTCCGTACACCAACTCCTCTATACACTTCTAACACTCCACCATCTTTAGTAATGAAAGCTATATCTAGTGGATGCCGCATTCCAAAAGTATGCACATCGTGACATGGCACTAATAAGCGTGTCACTTCATCCGGGTCGCGAAACAACATGCCACGAAGACGCTGCGTAGTAGTTGATGCCAATTCTATAGGCTGCGCCTCGCCGCTAACATCCATAAACCACTTAGTCGTACCCTCATCTTTTGTTAATCTTGACGAGTATGCAATACCACACTTCCCAATTCTCCTGTCTGTGCAAACTCCACCATGATCCATTTACACGCACCTCCATCTTTCACATAGGTAGATACTCCCTCTTCTCCAGAAGAACATTCCACCCATCCGTTTTTACTAAGTTCAGTCTTTATGTAAGCTTGCAATTCACTAGCACGAGAATCGCAAATTATCCCTATCACAGACCAATCATCTACAATCCAAATGTCCCAGCCCTGTTCGGGCTGTGCAATCTCATCCGAAAACCAATTTGGCAATTCATTGCAGGGCACAGACCTCAAATTAGTTTCCTGTAAAACATCCGTAATACTTTTATCCTCTTTTAGCCCGTCCCAAACATGTTCTACAAACGTGTCTTCTAAGCCCTCAGCCTCAGCCTTTGAAGACAGCATGCATGCTGCAATAAAAACCATCGCAAGCACCGCTATAGCTATAACTGCATTTCCCGCACGCCTTCTTTGGGCTGACATTAGCTCCATTTCTTTATCCATAGTCTTCACTTTCTCTAAAGCAACATTCCGGGTTTGTATGTGCTTATCACCAATGTTGTAGCGTGGCTTAATTTCGGTAAGCCAATTCCAAAAACGCTTTGCTGTAGACCCATTCCAAACAAAGTTGGCGAATACTGCATCGTTGCGGTGTATTTCGAATGTTCACCGCTTTGCTCTACAACTACCCGACAATCGCTGCAAACAGAACCCATCTGCGACTCTATAGCAGCCTTAATTCTGTCAACCGATTCTGCTGCTGTTTGTTCATATGCAGGAGATGTTGCAACTGTACGAATAGCATTTCTGCTAACGCGATCAAATTCGGCGCATTCACTAAAAAACGTGCAAGCATTCACAGCTATAACTGCAATTATCAGCACTACCGGAAACACAGCAGCTAGCTCTACAGTCATTTGCCCGCGCGCATCTCTTGCAAGCACCAAAGTTCTTGGAAGTATAGAAGCCATTACTGCCACGACCTTATTCCCGCAATACTAGCTGCAGCACCAGCGACTGAATTTATACAATTAGCCACCATAGTTGCACCTTCTTGTTCCGTTTCTTGAGGCACAGTAATCTTTATGGGAATAACTACATCTCCCACTGGAAACTCTATGTCGGCAATTGCTATTTCTCCATCCGCTATTCCGCTTGCATCCATCTGCGCATTTGCCCCAGCTGCAAGAGCTGAAAACAAATCGGTTGAAGAATTTGAAGCCGAAAGTGCCGATTGTTTTATTTGAGAATACCTAACGGCAAATTGTCCCGTATCACGCGCCGCCACACTTCCCGTATTAACGAGTATCGGTTTAAGAGAGTCAAGTTGAACAGGCTCAAGCCCGATAGCCTGAAACACGCTACTAAGTTCGCCTGCTGCCCAATCTCCAAGCCCACTAATCGTGGTCGTATGAATACTATTTAATGCCCGAGACACCCCATCGCTTAAAGCCGATTGTCCATCTTCAAAAGCGCGCAGCAAAGTTGACCAACTATCTAATACAACCTTTCCAACGCCTACAGCTGCACTATCAATATCTGCAACACCATCCAATAAAGATGTAATAACAGATGAAGCGCTGTCGGATGAATCGCCAATTAACGTTGCTCCAGATACTGCTGCCCGTGTTCCAAAAGTTTGCCCAGATGCTATAAACGTATTTTCAAAACCTGCAGAAGCGTCATTAGATGCAGTATTTACTACCATCGCTATAGCGCCATATCGTCCGGGCGGTAACGCATGTATTCGACGAGATTCAGTATCGGCAATAACATCAGCAATACCCTGAAATAAATTCTTCGATTCTTCCTGCACCTGAGTTTTTAGAGGTTCAAGTTCTTCCATTACCTCGTTATATTCATCACATGCCCGCCGTACCTCTTGGTAGTGATATTCAAACCCACTAGATACATTAGTTGTAGCAGAAGCTATATTAGCTATCGACTCTATGGTGAAATGGCATCTTTCGCATTCCGCATAGTTTGCATTCTCCATTTCTCGCACAGATACCTCGTGCGTATAACCATCAGCTGCCGAACATGCACCCCAAGCATGCACAGTTTCTGTATTGTCACTTTCTGTTACAGGAAAAAGCTGCTTGGTATACAAGCTGGTTGAGCGCATTTCCTCTAGATTTCTAAATAGTTTTGGAAAAGTACAGCGCTCGTCGCTTGCTTCAAAATATGCTTGTCTTATTTCCGTATAAGCATAATCGTAGTAATACATGCGTAAAACTGAATCTGACGCATGCTCGTCATGATCGTCCCAATAATAATCTTCGTTATCGTATCGTTCGGAATAATAGTACTTCGCCCGCAAAAGCGCAGTTTTGAAGGACCACGTATCTGCGCTTTCATAAAGCGGGTTATACTCTGCGCCAAAACCTGCCAAACTGTTGAACCGCTCGTACATACACGCCGAAGGATTACGCCCACAATCCGCTTCATACCCCGCGCGTTTCGCTTCGTCTGCCCTCTGAGCTAAATGTTCTACCTCAGCTGATTTTTCCCTCATATCAGGCACTAAGTCTTCAACATACTGCCCCGTTTCTAATAAATTGTCAGAAACTTTTCCTATGGGTTCTCCTTTAGCGGGAACAAGCATTGCTAAAGGAAAATAACTTGAATACATATCGCCATCTATATTATTTGCTTTCCCAATCTCTGCAGCAGCCGCAGCACTTAAAAACGGCAGCATCTGTTGCAGTCTATTAAGCCCCTCAGCTGCTTTTTCAGAAAACTTATCGCGCGCCTGTGCGGTTTTTGTAGCCGCATTTATTATGTTTGCAGATAGTTCAGACAGCGGCGGTATACACGCAGTTACTATTCCCACTCCATATAAGGTACCCGCAAGAAGCGTCATACTTAGCACTATCGCATCACACGTATTGGCGGCAATCATGAACTCTGCCACTTCGTTTTCAGCCGCCAGCGATGCAACGTCAGCCACTTCTTGAATATCTGCTGCAGCACTTTGTATTTTGTAAAGTTGCGCTGCCGAAAAAATAAGTGCAAGTGATAAAAACATGGACACAGCCATGCTTACTGTTGTTATTCCCCTCTCGTCTCTGAAGACACAGACCGCCCTGCATTTTTGCCACCATCGAAAACCGCAACGCCGCATCAGAACCACTCCCCAACCATATCTTGTGGTGAAGATCCATCCATGCTGGCAATCGCCCAATCAGGCTGCGTTTGTTGTTCACATTCCACATGCACTTCCAAATTTCCCGAAGCATTCACCAATCCCAACAGCGAAGCTCCCGCATCTAGTAAAGGCAGCGGACGTATTTGATTTGTTATGGTTACTTTTGCGATTGATGAGCCATCTAACCCCTGCAAGCCTATATCCCAAGAACAGCCACTACTATGAACATGAAATATATCTACTTGCGGAACAGCGGACAGTCTCCGCCTTATGAAGTCTTCACATATTTGGCTATCTGCCGAAGATGATGTAGCCAGTAACCTACACCCTTCCGCTGCGGCATTCTGCATCACTATACGATCGTAGAGCACTATGCTTGGTTGTAACAGCAAAAGAGCCAGCAACATAAGAATGGGCAGAGCAAACGCCGCCTCAACCGTTGCCTGACCTTTGCATTTATCAGAAACAGAAAACATCTATAGCACCCCCGACCGATCCCTGAACGTTATGAGATGCAGCGGCTATAGCATGCTGGATGAATACTCCATCACTTACCACAGATGAAAGAGCACCCAAAACAACAACGATACATAAAATTGCTCCAAGCACCACGGCATATTCCACGCTAGATTGCCCGCACACGCTAGCTATAAGCTGTTTATTCCATCGGAAATAGCCGCCCACAATTCTTCCAATTTTGGACGGAATATGGTTATCGCCAAAATCGCAATTACTACCAAGACCCCTACAAGTATTGCGTACTCTGTAGTGCCTTGACCTCTCTCGCACACTAGCTTCGCTTGCGCACGACTTACTAAATTGCGCATACAATCTTCTAGCTGTCTTTGCGCTGTATGCATCCTGCATTTTGCGCTTTGTGCAAATCTGTTCATTCCATACATAAACGTTCTCCTTTCCCATCTAAAAACCGCCACCTATCATCTCTAGCAAAACAGGTCCAAGCACCATGATTAACATGGCAGGAAGAATCAATGTTCCTGTAGGAACCATCATCTTTACAGGTGCTTTTGCGACCTGTTCTTGCTTATTTGATCTGTATGTAACGCGCGCCTCTCGTGCTGCGGCTTCCAAGCTTTCCACCATTGAAGTTCCAAACCGAATAGAGCGCACAATTGTCTCTACCACTCGCATAAATATGATTGAGTTATACGACTCTGCTAATTCACGCAAAGATTCATCGCGGCGCTGTAGCCCCGATACCCATTTCTTCTCGGCAAGTGCAAATTCGCTAGCCAAAATTGTGTTAAAACGCGCCGAATAAATTTGCAGGCTACGATCGAAAGAAAGCCCACTTCGCATTCCTATAGCAACAACATCCAACATTTCTGGTAGATGTCTTTCCATTTCGCTTGTGCGCCAATCAACTCTATGCTTCAAAGCGCGTTTAGGTGCTGTAGCACCTAAAAAGCAGCCAACTATCCCCAACACTACGGCAAACGCCCCAGAAACCATTACCCCTAAAAGCGCCCCTAGCAAAGCGCATGCGACAGACAATTTCACACGCGCAGCACAAAAACCACCTTCACTTATAACTCCTTGAAATCCAGCAAAAGTAACGTTCCGCTCAAGCCAGATTGACTTCGCGAATATATTTGGCAAACGTAAAGTGGCACCATTTGTTTCGCTTATCGTTTCGCGGCGCAATAATTCAATCACTTTTGCATCTATAGCTGAACCGCTCTCCGCTATATTCAAATTGTCGTTTTCCCGAACTCGCACTTTATCTTTATGTCGAGAACGCTGCTGAAGATGCTTCACGAAAATATATGCGTTATAGCCAGCTCCACTGGCAAATCCCATCGCAGCGCAAACCGTAACGGCTGATAAAGTAGACACCTGAATTACCCCCTGCCTATCTGAAGCATATGTCTTACCGTCAGCACGCCCACAAGCTGCATAATTAAAGCCACCGCAAGCAAACCCATACCCGCTAAACTTGTGAAAAATGGTGTTAGAAATCCCGGACTTACCAGCGAAAAAATTGCTACCAATACAAACGGCATAACAGTTACTATACTGGCGGAAAGCCTTGCTTGTGCTGTTTGCACCCGAAGCGAACGCATCAAATCCAATTCATTTACAACCGATTCACGCGCAGTTTCCAAAACGGGTGCAATACTGCCGCCGCTTTGATGTTGCACATCTAAAGCAACAGCTACAAACGACAACTCGGGTACATGGTCGCTAGACCGCATAACAGACAGCGCTTCTTCAACAGATGCACCCATCTGAAGTCTTCGTGCAGCTACGCCAAACAGCTTTCCTAGCGCTCCACTGCATTCTTTAGCCGTTTGTTGAAGCGTTTGCGAAAGAGACAACCCCGACCTAAAGCACACTCCCATGCATCTAAGTGCATCTGGTATCTGTTCGCGCATCGCCAAACTACGCTTCTCAAAACGGTTACGCACATACACAGATAAAGCCACTACGCACAAACATGAAACCGCAACACCGCACACGACAGACATTGTAATTAAGCCAGCCAACACACCCACACCAGCCACAACAACCAACATCAGCGAAATCAACGCCTGCGGTGTAGTAGGAATATCGCGCCCTTCTAGCAATTCAACACTTTCTTCAGCTACCTTTTTAATACTGGGAATACCAACAATTTTTGCCGCCAACGGTCTAAAAGGTTCAATTCCTTTCGATATGCGCAGCAAAACGCGCTCTCGTCTATTCGGCGCTAATGCGCTAGCAGCTGCATTCCTCCTGCGCCAAGCGCCATCCAGTATTAGACCTAGCGCCACACCGCATGCAGCCGCCAAAACAATTGCCGCTATTCCACATGCGCCATACGCTTCCATCGCTGCACCTCCTTGCTGTTTGCAATGTCGTTTTGCACTACTTCATCCAATATCTGTGGCCTGTATTCCCACACACCATCTGCATCGGGTGCCGATCTGTAAAACAAGCGCCTTATACTGCAAGTGCGCGATTCGCGGGCATAACTAACCTCGGACACAATCGACAAAAACCTAGAGCCATCACAGTGTCTACTAACCTGTACTATGTAGTCGAAAGCATTTCCTATCTGGGCTTCTATAGCATCTACCGGAAGATCTACGGCATACCTAACCATGGTTACTATTCTGTCCAGCACATCTTCGGGCGAATTTGCATGCAAAGTGGTTAAAGACCCATCATGTCCAGTATTCATGGCTTGCAACATATCTAGCGTCTCGCCCGATCTGCACTCACCGACAATTATTCTGTCTGGCCTCATACGCAGCGCATTTACCACTAAATCACGTATTGTTATTTCGCCCTCGCCTTCCGCATTCATCGGGCGCGCTTCCATACGCACCACATGAAGCCCCGGGCTGAATTTCAATTCCGCAGAATCTTCTATTGTTATAATTCGCTCGTCTTTAGGAATATGGCACGACAGCGCATTCAGCAGCGTAGTTTTCCCACTACCAGTACCACCTGATACCACTACATTTTTACGGCTAACCACCAGCCATTTTAGAAAAATACCCATACATTCATCGAATGATCCGCGCTGTTCCATCTCTTCAAGCGTCATTACATGCCGCGTGAATGCTCTGATTGTTAAATGCGGTCCATCTGGCGTTATAGGAGGAATTACAGCATTAACACGATGTCCCTGCGGAAGCCTAGCGTTCACCATAGGTGAAGATTCATCTATGCGCCTACCAAGCGGTCCAATTATGCGATCAATCAGAACGCGCACTTGTTCATCGCTATCGAAATGCAAGTCGCATTCAATTAATTTGCCGTCGCGTTCATAAAAAATGCTGTACGCACCGTTAACCATTATTTCAGTAACACTCTCATCAGCAATCAGACTCTCTATCGGACCCATGCCGAATACAACATCTATAAGTTCTTCTGTTAGTAAACGTTTATCGGCACCGGAAAAAGCGTCCCACTTCGATTCAGAAAGTGCATGACGACATGCCGTGCGAAGCTCGTTGCGCGCGCGTTGCGGATTATCAGCCATTATTGCAGCTATAGTTTCAAACGAAGTCCATTCGCGCACATCTTCGCGCAAATCTTCCACTGTTAAGCGCTGCGGCGCACGCCCATTAGCTGTAGCACTATTTACATCGGCAACCGCGCGTACACGTTCCATAAGGCTCATGCGCGTACTCCTTTACCCACATGCGATCTATGCGGTGCAGGCAGCTCTAGTGCATTCTCGGCATATGAACGTCTACGAGAAGTGCGCTTGCCTACTTTTGTAGTCTTCGTTTTTACGGTCTTCGCATTAGATGCTTTGCTTTTGCGTATGCGTTTTTTGTCATTGCCGCTAAGGCTGCTAGGCAACATTTCGTCTAGCATTTCAGACACACTTGTGCAAAGAGCATTTTTACTGGCTAATAAATCATGTGAACTACCAGCACCCAAAAGCTCTTCAACATCCACGCCGCCATCTTTAAGCTCATATACATGAGCACCTTGCATGGCACATGCAACATCCATAGATGTAAATAAAGCGCCGCGCTTGCATTTATTTATTGCGTAGGCGAAAGTTCCTGAAGCTATACCTAACCTAGAGCACAGTTCTACTGCATGCCTACACGCGCGAACACTAGATGCCTTCTGATCTATAAGAAATAATGCACAATCGCTATGTTCAATAAGCGAAACGTGATACTCAGCCCAACTAGCGCCAGTATTCACAACTACCATATCGAATAATTTAGAAGCCTCGCTTAATATATCCGATATATGCGCGCCCACAACTTCTGCCTGCTCAAGCCGCTTAGGCGCAGCCAACAATGCCACACCACCTTCTTGCACTTGCAAAGCTAAAGTTTCCAGCATCTGCATTTCAGACAAAATGTCGTCAGCCGTAATAGGCTCATTTGCTCCTGTTAGATAAGCCAAATCTCCAAACTGTAAGTCGCAGTCAAATAGAAGCACTTTACAACCCTGAGATGCAGCCACATCTGCAGCCACAGCCGAAACCGTACTCTTCCCAGCGCCACCGCTACCCGAAAGCACGGTTAACACATAAGCATTGCCTTCTGCTTTTGACTTTTGTTGTTGTGCGGCAATTTGTGCATTTCTGTGCTGGGCTTCAAAAGATTGGTCAGAACACAATTCAGTCGGAGTAGACGCATTCGCCTCTAAACTCTTAGCTGAATCCAGCAAGCGCCCGCGCGTATCGCGCTCTTCTAAAAACCGCTGCACTAAATCATCTAGCGCCAAAACACCACTTAACCCTGCAGCTTTAGCCCTGCTGCACAAAGACCCGCTGACGCTATCCGCCACTACATATACTGGCAACTGCAAGTTATCTGTGCGCATAGCCGCTGCTAGATTTATAGCTTCAACATCATCGCTTCCGACAATCCAAACCTTACACACATCTTCTGAATTGCGTGCAATATTGCGCGCTGTCTTAGCATCTGACTCTAACAACAGCCAATCTATACTACTTAAATTTATATCCCCGAATCCTAAAATCTCAGGATGCAAAAACACTTCAGCAGGTGCGCATAGAAGAATCCGCCTCATCTTATGCACCGCCGTTCCGTTTGTCCGCCGATGCAGCGGATGACGATTTACTGCTAGAACTAGCTTTACTAGATGAAGACGCATCCGAAGACAACGCTGCAGAAGATGAATTTCGCGCCGAGGTTGCTGCCGAAGACGAGCTTGAATTTGACACAACGCTTTCAGAAGGCAAAACGAAATATAGCTCTGTATTTTCAGCAGCGCTAACCATTTCTGGTACCTTTTCTGGAGGTAGCGCCAACGTAATCCAAGTGCCCGAGTTAGAAGACCCACTAGAAGATCCATCGGCGCATGTCTCAAGTACCTTGACAAAAGACGCTATCTTAACGGTAGAACTAGCCCCAACCGCATATACGTCAACACTCATTCCCGGACCAAGCGCGCCACCAACAGCTTGCACCGCCCTAGCAGGAACACTTAGCGCCACCATGCCATCAGGAACCTCTATGCTAGATGACTCAAATCCAAATCTTGCCGAAGACACAACTTCACCAGCCAAGATTGCAGAGCCTACCTGCTGCCCTACTGCGTCCGCCTTAGATGTTATGGCATCGGCAGGCAACAGTGTTGCAATCCACATTTTTGATTCTAAGTCACCATCAGTTATGGTCTGACCAGCTGCAATATCACGCTTAGCTACACATACCTCTACCTGATCGCCACCATAACGCGCCAGCATTTCATCCTGTGCCGCATGTGCCCGCTCATCAACCTGCAACACATACAGCGCCACACATATCGCGCATAGCACACCGCACGCTATGGCTATTAACGCCGATCTATTTCGTCTTGTTGATAATTTCACTTGTCACCTCACTCGCCTTCAGCTTTCGCCTGCAAAACAAGTGTGGCTATTAAATCTGTCATGCACGTATCAAAATTGCGACATTGAGCTACATAGAAAATCGCTGCGTAATGACTTTTTTGAAAGTTCAATTTACTTCGCAATCTTTATATTTGCGAAATCTATTCCTATCTATATGTCACAAAAATCTGGCATCAAATGATTAAAAACCTTGCAAAAACCTTGCAGAAATCTTGCTGAATATGCAAGGTTCAAATCTATGTGGATATTTCCAAACATGAAAAACGCCCCGTTGTAGGGGCGTTGGTTTTTAATGGTGGTCGGGAGTAGGATTTGACACGTATTCGCTTCGCGAATCCGTGGAAACCTCGCGCTTGGCGCGCTCGGTCCAGAATGCGCCACTGGCGCATTCTGCCCTCACGGGGTTCAAATCTATGTGGATATTTTCAAACATGAAAAACGCCCCGTTGTAGGGGCGTTGGTTTTTAATGGTGGTCGAGGAGGGATTTGAACCCCCGACCTTGTGCTTGTAAGGCACCTGCGCTCCCGCTGCGCCACTCGACCATGTATGTTGATGACTATTATAGCAGTATTTTTGTCAGTAAAAAATCGTTGACCCAAAAAGGTTCATCACATATCCTACACACAGGGCGATTTACGATTGCGTGATGTAATGCGGATATGTATTACCCCACGTGTTCGCAAATCGTAAGGGAAGAAGTATGAAAGGAGGATCACGCGCGGTCGTTTCTCCCGATTGTGTCGTTAGTCCTGAAGGGATGCGGCGGACTGGTCATCCTCTGCATTGTTTATTACAGGTACCTCAACAACCCTAGATATTTGAGGCACACGTAATCCTTACTATGAACACGTCACATTCCGGTCTTGCTACTGCGTTTGGACAATCCCATTCATTTTCTAGGCAGCGTTGCCTTAATCCATCGGGCGCGCTTGCAAATTCACTCATCTAGGGGGTATTGATGGACGGTAAAGAGTTCACAGTATCTGAAGTTATTGACCGTGCTGGTATTTCTACTCACACATGGATTGTGTTTGTTCTTCTAGCATTCGCCATGATCTTCGACGGTTATGACTTCATGATCGTAAATTCAACTAACACTTATGTTGCACCTACATTCTTTGCAGAGCAGATCGCTTCTGGTCAGCCTATTGCCGCACTTACCGGCTCTCTGACCACTTGGGGCTTGCTAGGCATGGTTCTTGGCGGCGCAGTCGGCGGCATAATGTCCGACGCTATTGGTCGTAAGAAGACTCTAACTATCGCAGTTATCTTCTATGGTCTATTCACGCTGCCTCAGGCATTTGCGCCCGACTACACGTTCTTCTGCGCATTCCGCCTGATCGCCGGCTTTGGCGTAGGTTCCTGCATCCCGGTTGTAACCACCGTGTTCTCCGAGAGCATGCCTTCTAAGCAGCGCGGCATCTTCGTTACTATCGGCATGGCTGGCATGGTTGCTGGCTGGGTTATCGCCGGTCTGATTGCTGCACCTGTATGCTCTAACCCTGTTTCTATGATTCCGGGTCTTACCGACGGCACCATCACACTTGCTAATGGCACCGAGGCTAACCAGAACTGGCGTCTTTGCTACCTGATTGGCGCTCTACCGGTTGCATATGGCATCGTGCTGTTCTTCTGCATGCATGAAACTCCGCACTGGTATGCCAACCATGGCATGAAAGACAAGGCTTGCGCACGTCTTACTCAGATCGTGTCTGCCACCCGTCACGTTGACGTAGAGTTCGATCCCAACCTGCTGATCGTTCCTCCGAAGCCTGCTAAGAGCGGTCCTGCAGTTCTGTTCTCCAGCAAGTTCATTGTTGCTACTTGCGCTGTATGGTCTGCATACTTCGTTGGACAGTTCTGCGTTTATGGCATGAACGCTTGGATCCCCACTTGGTTCCAAGGCAATGGCTTCACCGCTGCTGAGTCGGTTACTCTGCAAACTTGGAACAATGTTGCTGCTATCGCTTCGAATGTTGTTTGCGGCTTCATCTCTGACGGCATTGGTCGTAAGCGCGCACTATGGATCGGCTGGGTAGCATGTATCGTAGCTATCATTGCTTGCTCCGTGTTCGTACCTATGTTCCCGGGCGAAGCTCCTGTAAATGGCGCACCGCTGGCTGGCGCTGCTGCTGGTAACTTCATACCTTGCATCTTCCTGATGCTGCTGTTCGGCTTCTGCCTGAACTACGCTATTACTTGCGTACAACCTCTTATGCCTGAGGCATATCCCACCACGCTGCGCAACACTGGTACTTCTTGGTGCCAAGCGTTCGCTCGTTTCGGTGGTTCCGGTTCCTCCATCGTTCTTGGTGCTGCTGCTGGTCTAGCAATGTTCCAGCACGACGTAAACGGCACCATGACCAACAACTGGTCGATGGTTGTTCTTGTTCTTCTGATTCCGTTCGTTCTTGGTCTAGTTTGCACATTGCTGTTTGTTAAGAACACTGGTGGTAAGACCATGGACCAACTGCAGAAGATGCAAGAGGAAAATCCGCTTTCCGAGACTGACGGCAATGCACGCTTCTGGATAATGATCGCTGTGGTTATTATCAACTTCATCGGCTGCATCATTTGCCCGTTGGTTATTCCTGGATTCTCCAAGACTGCTATGGCTCTGCCTATCATGCTTGTTGCCATGCTTCTTCCGTTTATTTACTTCTTCGTTTTCGGTATCCAAGGTCTGTCGAAAGAGAAGGCTGCTGGCGTCGAGAAGATGTAAGCAAATTTCAGGAAAGCGATTTGAGCCACTGGTTCAATCTAAACCTAAAAAGAACCCTTCCATCCGGAGGGGTTCTTTTATCGCCTGAATAAACTAGGAAAGGAGTTCAAAAACCCTTAAGAAACTAAACGTTATCCATCGGACGACCTTGCGGCTTAATAACTTCCACAAGAGGCGAACCTTGGCGCTCTAGTTCTAGCACTTGCTCGTAGGTATAGCCTTTATTCTCAAAAACGCGATTCTTCAAGCGCTCCATCCAAGTAGCGCCACGCACTTCCTCGCATTCGCTTAGACCTTTCCACTCCTCTTTAATAAGTATAGCCACAAGCGCAATAACCGCCACGCGAAGCTTCGTCAAATCGGGCACATGTATTTCGTAGCAAAGCCCCTTATTTTTGAACAGGCGCTCCTTCACATGCACATCTTTTTTGTTGTAACTAGTCTTTGTTTCGCAAACGAAGTCGAACGGCGGCTCGGCAGCCGAACCGTATAAATCCCACAGCATTCCCTCAATGTAGTAATGCTTAAACAACACATAGGGATGCATTATGTATTCGTAGCGCTCAAGACGCAGAAAGTAATTCAAGCAGCGGTTATCCGGGCGAATTAGCCCGTTTTCGCCACCCATACGCCCTATAACAGATACTTTATCTTTCTCGCTTTTCCAGCCATTTTTATTTTCAAACCTATAAAACCTCTCGCCATCTTCATACCATGTGTCGAAATCTTCATGGCGTGCAATAGCGTCTTTCTGCAAATAAATCTTATTAAATTTCAAAAGACTACCCCCGACCGTTACGAAAAATCTTATCTATCATTTTACAGTGAAACATGAACGTACAAGCCGTAATATGAACCAAACAAATTTTTTGAAGCGAATAGGAGATGACATGAGCAACACCGCACAAACCGCAACGGCTATCTCCGCTATAAAAGGCGGCTTAATATTTACCGGATCTGACTTTACCGATAAAGATGTATACATTGAAAACGACCACTTTACAGAGAGCAACAACTCTGCCGGCGAAGCCATAGACGCAAGCGGCTGCTATGTTATTCCCGGTCTGATAGATTTGCACTTTCATGGAAGCGCTGGTGGCGATATAAGCGATGGCAGCCTTGAAGGACTACACAAAATGGGTGCCTACGAAGCCTCGCGCGGAGTATGCGCAATGTGCCCCGCAACCATGACTTTGTCTGAGGCGCAACTAACAGATGCCGCTAAAGCCGCCGTCGAATATACACCTTCGCCATTCGAAGCCGACTTGGTAGGCATAAATATGGAAGGTCCTTTCATATCGCCCAGCAAAGTTGGTGCTCAAAACCCCCAACACGTGCGAAATGCTGGTGTAGAGGAATTTCAGCGTTTGCAAAAGGCGGCGGGCGGATTAATTAAGTTGGTGGACATAGCTCCGGAAGAACCCGGCGCTGATGCCTTTATAGAAACTCTAAAAGACGATGTACGAATATCAGTCGCACACACCTGCACCGACTACGACACAGCAGCACACGCATTCGATTTAGGTGCAAAACATATAACGCACCTGTATAACGCAATGGATCCTATGCACCACAGAAAGCCCGGTCCTATTCCTGCCGCTGCCGAACGCGACGACATAACTGCCGAAATAATAGCTGACGGCGTGCATATTCATCCATCTATGGTGCGCTTAGCATTCAACATGTTTGGCGACGACCGCATGATACTAATAAGCGATACGCTGCGTGCAGCAGGCTTAGGCGATGGTGTATACGACCTAGGCGGACAAGATGTAACAGTAAAAGGATACGAAGCGCG
Source organism: Adlercreutzia sp. ZJ154 (assembly GCF_011039055.1). Lineage (NCBI taxonomy): Bacteria > Bacillati > Actinomycetota > Coriobacteriia > Eggerthellales > Eggerthellaceae > Adlercreutzia > Adlercreutzia sp. ZJ154. The sequence goes on along the minus strand of NZ_JAAKEF010000008.1, from coordinate 48,461 downwards.
AATAGATAACGGTGCGCTGGCTGGATCGGTAAGCGATCTGATGCGTTGCTTCTATGTAGCCGTACACGACATGAACATACCACTGGTAAGCGCCGTTAAAGCAGCCAGCGTAAACCCTGCACGCGCCCTAAATATAGAAGAAAGCTACGGCAGCTTAGAGCCAAACCACATAGCTAACGCTGTGTTATTAGATAAGGAAACCCTAGAGGTAAAGCAAGTAATTTTGCGCGGTAACGCCATTCTGTAGAAAAGAAGTGCGCAGAACGCTTTTTACGAAAAAATGGTCAAAACTTCCGACTTTCCACGGTCAGATTGTCACATGACCAGTCTGAATTGTGGAGAACACTGGGCAAACAGCTTCCCACCCATGCACCAATAGGGGTTGTTTGCCTTTTTTACCATGGAAAGTCGAAAGTTTTGACCATTTTTCTGACTTTTTAGACCAGAAAGCCCGAACCACTCTATTTCTTCGACGAGAAAATAGAGTGGCAACAGCGGCAACAACTGTAGTTGTTACGAACAAGATGCCGAACAGAGAGCGGCATGCAGACTTAACTCAATAACTCGGTAACTTCGCCAAGAATAAGCTCGAAACTTACACCGCGATCGCGGAAATTTGGCTGCTTGCTTGAAACAATCATCGCGTCATGCACAAAATCGCCAGCAAAAGCTGCCGCCTCAACAAGAGAGCGCCCCGCCATAATTGCACCCAGTACACACGATGCGTATACATCGCCCGTACCATGCAACATATATGGCAAAAATTCGTTAGAAACTTCCACTATTTCTGGCATATCAACGCCACCAACAAAATTACGGATAGTGTTTTCGCCTTCGCGCTGAATACCTTTCAGTACCACATGTTTTGCACCACGCGCCAGAAGCGCGTTCACTAAACGCTTAGCCTCAGCATCGTCTATGTTGGCACCAGCCCATTTATCGCCTATGGGCTCGCCTAATATTATGGCAGCCTCGGTAAGATTCGGTGTAAGTACATCAGCTTCGCATGCTAGCTGCGCCATAGCCTCGCAAAGTTGTGGTGTATACGTAGGATAAACCACCCCATGGTCTGCCATTACCGGGTCTACCATGCGCAATGCTTTGGGGAATTGCTTATACAGCGAACGAATAACTTCAACCTGCTCAGGAGCACCAAGAAAACCGGAATAAACAGCATCTATCTGCACATCTATGCCGCGCCATGCATCTAAGTAGTCGCTAAGTATGTCGGTAGTATCGTGCATATACCAACCGGGAAAAGCCGTATGCGACGAAAACAAACCTGTAGGAACCGGGCACACATCGCACCCTGCAGCCGAAAGCACCGGTATAGCCACCCCAAGCGAACATTTGCCGTAACCGCAAAGGTCGTGTACAGCAGCTATGCGAGGTATATAGTCAGATTCGCGTTTATACAGAAAAACATTATCAGCGGCGCAATTAGCATTTTTGTTTTGACAGCCCAATTCATTCTCCATTAGTTATCTTGTTATCCTTCCTTGCCAGTTTCTTCATCATCGTTTTCGTTCTCGTCGTCTAAAAATGCCCATTCGTCATCTTGTTCAGCTTCGTAATTGCGAAAACGCTTGCGGGTTTTAATCTCAAATATAAAACAACAAATTATGCTAATAATTAACCCAGCACCAACCATCACGCCTATACCGGGAATAGTCTCGAACAGAAAATGGTATATCTCTCCGATGTCAATATTTTCCATAAGAATCCTTCGAAACGACTATTAGCGCCTATGCGCATTGCCTGACGAACGACTACGATCTGCCTCTAAGCTTCTTGTATGCTCTTGCACTATGCTTTCAGCCCTACGGCGAACTTGGTCTTGCCTGCGCTCTTCGCGCCGCCGCCTAGTATCATGCTTAATTGATTGACGACCCTGCGGCGCTACAGGCGCGCTGCGCACGGGCGGATTTGCCTCGGACTCACTAAGCGATACAGGCGCAGACGGTACAGTCTTCGCTGCACTATGAACTTCGTTAGTAGAAGGCTTTGCCTCGCCATATGGAATTACCGGCTGACGCTTTAAGCGGCGCGATTTGGTTTCACGGCTTTCATTTATTCGCGCCGCAGCAGATTGCTTAGAGGGGTTCACCCGAGATGCAGGCTTTGCAGCTTTCGCCTGCATCAAATTCGCCGAGCTTATTGGCTCGTCTTCGTCTGAGTTAATAGGAATCATATCGCGCTTCGACATGTGCGAAAGATAGTCTTCCACATGCGCTAGGCGCTGCTCCATTATCTCCGCTTTTGCGCGTTCTTTGCTGGCGCGAACGCTAATAACTACCAACCAAATAGCCAAGATTACAATAAGAACCGCCAGAATTCCTACCCCGGCTAGGATAAAAACATTCTGAGACGACAAAAGGTTCGACAAGAGAAATCCTAACTTCGCTTTGCGGTCAAAAATTTCGCGCTGCTACTCGTTTTTTGATTATACATTTTGTAGGCAGTCTGGGAGACGCAAAGTTATTGTTGTGCCGCATCCGGGCTGACTTTCAACCGTCATATTAGCATTTGAGCCAAAGAAGCCACGAAGCCGGTCGTGCACATTCTTTGCAGCAATCCCAAGACCGGTTTGCGATTCGGGATGCATTATGCGAGCGCGCTCGTTTTCAGTCATGCCCGTGCCGTCGTCAGCCACAACCAGCAAAACATCTGAACCCTCGACACATACACGCAGCGTCACCGTAAGTTTTCCCTCGGCAGGCATTGCGTGCTTCACCGCATTTTCCACTAGAGGCTGCAGCAAAAACGGTGGCACCATTATGCTGCCCCCACGCGGAGAATTCAGAACCTCTGGAACCGACTGACTGCCAGATAAAACTCCAACATAATTTTCCGACTCTAGCACCATTTCCAGACGCTCTTCGCCAAAACGCGCCACCTCAAATGCAAAATAGCGCGCAGTTTGTTGTATCTCGCGCTCTAACGGAATGCGATCTTGCGAATCTTCCAAAGTTGATCGGTAGAACACAGCAAATTCGCGCAACAATGTGCGCGCTTTCATCGGATCGGTACGAATAAAAGACGCTATAGTATTTATTGTGTTGAACAGGAAATGCGGGTTTATTTGACTTTGCAGCATTTTTAGTTCCATAGCAGTAGCCAGTTCGCGCTGCGTTTCCATTTCTACTGCCGCAATTTGCGTAGAAATTAATTTGCCAAAACCCTGCGCAATAGATTTCTGCGTTTCTGTAATTTTTTTCGCACTTCCAAAATAAAACTTCAAAGTTCCGCGAATTTCGCGCCCAGCAATAAGCGGCACCAAAATTGCCGCCTTTATATGTGTGGAAGTTTGCGGAAAACCAATCTCTTGCTCCGTGTACATTACGCGCGATTTACCATCGGCAATAGTGTCGTGTGTGGCTTGCGTGCGAATGCGCGCACCAGCAGGGTTTTCTGACTCTAAATAGCCAGCATAGCCCTGAATATTTTCGCGATCGGTTATAGCTACAGCTATAGCAGCAGTACTAGGCAACAGTAATTCGCAAATGCTCTGAGCGGCTTTGTCGGTCATGCCATCCTGCATTAAGTCAATCATTTGGCTGGACAGCTGCAACATAGATTCGGTTTGGCGGGCGCGCACGGAATCGGGGTCCATAACCATACGAACTATTACAACTACGCAAAGCGTAAATACGATGCCAGCCACAACCATAATAGACACCATATGAACCTTCGATATTGTTGCCCATACCATGGCACATGCAGCCAAAATTGCAACAAGCACCGCTAACATTTCAATACCGCGTGCACTTGGCGTATACCAACGCTTACGTTTCCTATCTAGCGTTTCCATTCCAACCTCTTCTCCTACAATGCATACAGCTGATCCACCAATAACAAAATAGCAGCCACCATAAGAAAGCCACTAAAAAGAAAACGTAGAGCGCGTTCGGGAATGCGATTGATTAAACGGGCACCAATAAAAGCGCCCGGCACAGTGCCAAGAGACACAAGGATTCCCGCTATCCAATGCACATTTCCATAAAACCCTTGCATTATTACGCCGGGAATAGGCAAGATCATAACTGCCAGAAGCGATGTTCCCGAAGTAAGGCGCATCGGCAGCTTCAGCAGCTGCATCAGCATGGGAACCATTAGAAAACCGCCGCCTATGCCCACATAGCCAGAAGCTACACCAGCCACAATACCTATGCACACACCTATTGCCATTTCGCGCGCCGATATTGCAGGGTCGGCAGCAGATTCATCTGCGGCAGATTCGCTAGCAGAAGGTGCAGAAATTTTAGCGTCTATTTGCCCCGCCTTAGCAGGCTTCATCTTCCAAGCCTTCTGAAACATCGTTATAGCCGAATACGCTATAACCAAAGTTGCCGCCACCATAATTGCCCAATCGGGCGATATAGCACCAAGCCATACTCCAAGCGGTGAAGTTGCCGCGCCGCCCAGCCCTAGCGCCAATCCTAACTTAGGCACACACGTTTTATTGCGTATATGAGTAATGCTGCCCGAAATTGCCGTAAGAACTACAGCAAACAACGATGTAGCTGCACACATCGCTGGCGCCATGCCGAACCCCAGCTTAAAAACAGGGACCATTATGGTGCCACCACCTATGCCTAGCATGCCCGAAAACACACCAATAACAAGCCCGACAATAAGCGAAGCTAGTATGGAAACGGCAGAAATCATCCTAAGCTAATATTCTCACTATCAATGTTTACACTATTCCGCTATATCTAGCCGAATTTCACTGGTTAGTCCCGCGTCTATCGGATGTGCTTCGGAAAGCCCGTGCTCTAAACTAGAATTCACCACAGCCGATGTAAGCGTTCGGTCGGAATCTAGCGCACTTATAATGTCGGACCAAATGTATTGGAATTCAAAATACTTGGTGCAATTTTCCTGCGCATAACGTGTAGCTTCGCCTGTCGCCACACGCGCAGCTGCCCTGTAAGCCTTTTTATCAGGTCGTCCAAAACTTCTTAAAATTGCAGTTAGGCGAATGCGCTTGCGCAATCCGTTTTCAAGAAACGGGCCCGGATAAGGCAAAAGCGACTGCGCTGTTATTTTTTGTAGGTCGATAAGCGAATTGCTGTATTCCATTTTGTCGTGCTCGTACATCCAGCGGAAAATATCTTGCCGGAAGCGATTACCTTCGCTTTTGCCCGAAGGCGGCAAATGGCGAACTTGCCACTGATTGTCAAACCATATATCGCTACCGTACATGCGAAGATTTAGCATGTAATCCAGATCTTCGCCACGCGGAATCCACGGATCGAAGGAAAGCCGCTTGAAAGCCTCCTTATGTATAGCCAAACAGCCACCGCACACATGGTTACTGCGGCTAATGCGCGGTCCTTGCATGGCGCTACGAATCCATTGGTTAAAAACCCTGCCTTGTTGCCAGAAGCGGTTGTACCACTTATCTTCCCACTTCGACAAAAAACTTCCCTGATCGTTTAAGTAATAGCCCGTCTTCGCCAGAATAGGAATGCCCTTTTTTGTAAGCTTACCCAAGCCATACATTGCCTTTTTCAAGAAAGCCGGATCGTCAATTATTTCATCATCGTCAACAAAAACGACAGCATCAAAACCAAGTACATCAGCCAGCACAAGACCAAAATTGCGTATTGCGCCATAACCGCGCAAACCAACTTGCGTTGTTACGCCATCTATTCCCAGCTGATCCATCCGCTGCCTAACAAGCCCCAGTTCAACCGAACCGGCAACAACCACACTTAACTGCGGGTACTGCGCTACCGTATTGTGAACTTTCTTCACTGCATCGGCTTCAATATTGTGGTCTGCTGCCACCAGCACTATAACCACGCCTAAATCTTCCACATTTTGCAACGACTCTAAGCAGCGCCCCAATTCACCGGGCTCATTTATATCGGTGGTATGGTCGTAGTTAGCCACAACGCCTTTCACTTCACCGCGCCGCCGGCTTGATGTTATAAAAGTTGGCACAATAACTACAGGATTCAGTTTCATATACGCTTTCCTCTTGCATCGGATTGCAGAGTGCACATGTCAATTGTACTCCAGCAACGACAACACTACTGCAACTACTGCACCGCAGAAAATTTCTTACGCAACGCTTGCTGCACGCATTCGGGTACGAACTGCGCCACATCTCCACCTAGCGATGCCATTTCGCGCACAATGGAAGATGAAAGATACATAAATTCCGGCGGACTCATTATGAATATAGTTTCAAGTTCGTAGTAAAGCTGATTGTTTAGCGCATTCATCTGAAACTCATACTCAAAATCGGTTATAGCGCGCAAACCCTTCACGATAACCTTCGCATCGCGTTCGCGTGCAAAATCGACCAGCAAATTCGAAAATGGCTCTACCTTAACATTGGGAAGATGACTAGTGGCTTCGCGCACCAGCCGCGTGCGTTCTTCTAAACTGAACAGCGGGTGTTTTCCGGCAGATGCCGCCACCGCCACAATAACTTCATCCATAAGCGATGATGCGCGCGTAATAATATCTAGGTGTCCATGAGTTATAGGGTCGAACGTTCCCGGCGTTATTGCGCGACGAGTCATTTAACTTCCTTTCCGACTTATGCCGATTTATAAGCGTAGTCATTCTACCAATTCGGCGATTGAGGCTATCATGTATTAAACAATGAATGCAGGAGGATAGCGTATGTGTCTTGCAATACCGGCAAAAGTTACACGGCTAGATGCAGATAGGTTAGCCGAAGTTGACATACTTGGAGTGCAGCGCCAAATATCGCTCGATCTAACCCCGCAAGCCAATGTGGGAGACTACGTGCTTGTACACGCAGGTTTCGCAATAGAAGTTGTTGACGAGCAATTTGCACAAGAAACAATAGATTTAATTCGCGAATTCCCAGAATTGGCAGCTGAAGATTTAAGCGCGGAAGCATCTGGCGGCATTGACATTAGCAATGAAGACAACAGCATCGGCACCGTTGCGCACGGCGCAAGTTTGGCTATGGAATTTGCAGCAGAATTCGGCGATGTTCCCAAACGTGGTGAATAACATGGACGATATGCAAACCGAACTAGCAGCATTCAAAGACCCGCAACTTGCACACGGGCTAATTGATGCCATTCGCGAACTAGCGCCCAAAAGCGGCGCAACACTAATGGAAGTGTGCGGCACACACACGGTTTCAATTGCGCGCAATGGCATACGCAATTTGTTGCCAGACGGGGTGAAATTGTCATCTGGTCCGGGATGCCCCGTATGCGTTACATCGAACCACGATATAGACAAGGTAATAGCGCTGACGCGCGTACCGGGTGCAATAATAGCCACCTTCGGCGACATGACGCGCGTACCGGGCTCTACAAGCAGCCTTTTAGCCGAACAAGCCGCCGGACGCGATGTGCGCATAGTGTATTCCCCACTTGATGCGCTGCGTCTAGCGCAAGAAAACCCAACTTCGCAAGTAATTTTTGTAGGCGTGGGGTTTGAAACCACAACACCGCTAACCGCCATGGCAATAAAGCGCGCAAAGGCTATGGGGCTTCATAACTTTACCGTGTACGGCGCGCATAAAAATATGCCCGGAGCGCTAGAAGCCATAGTTGCCGACCCTCAGCTACACATAGATGCCCTTATTTTGCCGGGACACGTTAGCACCATAATCGGCGCTGAACCATACAAGTTTTTGGCGCAAAAATATGGCATACCGGGGGTTATAACCGGGTTTGAGCCAAATGACATTCTGCAGGGTATAGCTATGATTGTGCGGCAGCTGCACGAAGGGCGATCTGACATAGAAATAGCTTATGCGCGCGGCGTAATGTCTGAAGGAAATACGGTGGCGCTGGCAGCCATAGATGAAGTGTTTGAAACATGTACCGCAACATGGCGCGGATTAGGACCGATAGATGGCAGCGGCTATAAACTTCGCGACGAATTTGCGGAATTTGATGCCATGCAGCGCTTCCAGCCTGAAGTAGAGCCTACTGTAGAACATGCCGGATGCCGCTGTGGAGACGTATTGCGTGCGCACATGCGCCCCGACGAATGCCCGCTGTTTCGCAAAGTGTGCACACCGGAAAACCCCATTGGTCCATGCATGGTTAGTAGCGAAGGAAGCTGTGCTGCGTACTATAGATATTACTAGTTGCTAACTCTTGCTTGCCACTATAGCCTGTCCAAGAGATATACAACCATCGTTTGGCGGTAAATCGCGATTGATTGCAACCGTAAAACCTTCACGCTGTATTGCCGCCAACGCATGTTCTATCAGATAGCGATTCATAAATACGCCACCCGATAACACCACAGTTCGTATGTCGTAAGTAGCTGCTACAAGTTGCGCAACAGTTATAACCGCATCAACAATTGCATCATGAAAACGCCGCGCAATTATAGACACAGCAACGCCTGCGGCAAAGTCGTCCAATAAGGCACGAATGGCGGGTTCGGCATCTAGCAAAACTACAGATGTGTCTTGAGCTGTACTTTGTGCTGTAGCTGTATTTTTAACAACTGCAATTTCATAAGCAGCGTTATTGGAATTTTCAGAGGTGGTGAAGTTTATTGCCGCCTCTAACATTATGGCTGGCTCACCTTCATAGGTAGGCTCGGTGCAAATTCCCAAAAGCGCGCTTACAGCATCGAACAGACGACCGACCGACGATGTGTAGGGCGTATTCAGCCCGTTTTCTATCATGGTTTCGCATACTTTTGCCTGCTCGGCACCAAGCGCTTGAAGCGCAAGTTGCGCCCCGGGGTGTTCCAGCAAATCAAATTCCCACAAAATACCGTATGCCATGCGCAGCGGATGCTTTACGCATGCCTGACCTCCGGGCATAGGCACATATGCAAAATTGGCGAATCGCTCAAACGCACTCAAATTTGATAGCAACACTTCGCCGCCCCAAATGGCACCATCAGGTCCGTACCCGGTGCCGTCAAACGCAATTCCGCACACCGCATCCGACAGACCGTTTTCTGCCATAGCCGCTACTATATGCGCGTGATGGTGCTGCACAAGCGTTAACGGTAAACCGCATTTTTCGGATTGCTCATGTGCCCATTTGGAAGTGATATATTCAGGATGCATATCGCATGCTAGCGCAGTTGCGGCAAGATCGAATAGCTTTTCATAGCGCGCTTTTGCTTGCAGCCATGCATCAAAAGTTTCCGCATTTTCCACATCGCCTATATGCTGCGACACAAATGCGTCTGCACCGCGCACGAATGTGAACGTGTTTTTCTGCTCTGGTCCTGTGGCGAAAATTACCGAGTCGTCTTCGCGCGACACTTGCGAAGGCGGCAGCGAAATAGGCATAGGAGCAAACCCGCGCGCTCGACGCACGAACTGTATAGCATCGGAATCGCCAGTATTTATGACACGAACAACAGAATCGTCGAATCGCGATAAAATTTCGCGATTGTTACCAAGAAACGCATCAGCTATACCTGCAAGTTTTTCGTAGGTTTCTTCATCATTTATTACTATTGGTTCGTCATGCAGATTCCCGCTAGTCATAACCAACATGGGAACATTGGTGCCCTGCCCGCTGCGCTGCGCGTCTTTTGCTCTCAAGCGCGAATAAGCTGCACAAAAATCATTCAGGAGAATGTGCTGCACAGGCGTATAAGGCAGCATAACCCCTAATTCAGGCAAACCATCAGCTATGCCCTTAGGAGTTTTTATGCCGGGCAACTTGCGCAACAGCACTATTGGGCGTTGACTACCTTCAAGAAGTTTCCGCTCGGAATCGTTCACTTGGCAAATTGCACGCACATCGTCTAGCCGACTGCACATAACCGCAAATGCTTTGGCGGGACGCCGCTTGCGCCGACGCAATTCAGCAACAGCCTGCGCGTTATTTGCATCACATACCAAGTGAAAACCGCCCAAACCCTTTACAGCCAGTATTTTGCCATCGCAGAGCATGTCAACCGCCGCCGCAAACACCGCATCTGATGACCCAGAGGGGCGAAGTGAGGGCTGCGAAGCTTCTGAACGTAGCTCTTCCGCATCGCCAGAATCGGACAGCCCCGAGGGCACATACCATGAAACGCAAGGACCGCAATCAAAGCACGCATCAGGCTGCGCATGAAAGCGACGATCAACCGGGTTGGCATATTCCGCAGCACATTCATCGCACATCTTAAATTCACACATGCTAGTAGACGCACGATCGTATGGAAGCGAGTCTATGATAGTGAAACGCGGACCGCAATTCGTACAATTTATAAACGGATAACGAAAACGCCTATCTTCCGGATTAAACAATTCACGTTCGCAATCGGCACAAGTAGCTAAATCGGGAGACACAAGTGTGTGCTCCCCTTCCGCAGATGCATCCGACGTGCGAATTTCAAACGAATTGTAACCCTCTATTGGAACCTCGTGCATTTCTATTTCAGTTATTTGCGCAGCAGCGGGCGCGCTGTCTGAAATAGCCAGCACAAATTCATCCACCAGCTTTTCTTCGCCCTCGGCGTGTATATGCACACCATCAGCGCCGTTCAGCACCCATCCATTCACAAGATAGCGCTTTGCCAACCTATAAACAAAGGGGCGGAAACCCACCCCTTGCACTATGCCTTTTACCCATATATCAAGCGCACTAAGCAAGCACATCAGCCTCCGCCGCATTTGCCAGCGCATCATCGGAAAACTCGTCTATATCTTCGGCGAATTCCAATTCGCGATTTACCAAAACTTCACCTATTACATCAGCTATAACTGCAGCAAGCATACGAAGCGTAACCGCCGAATTATCGGGAAGATGCAGATGCACCACTCGCCTACCGCGATCTGCCAACGTAAGCGCATCGCCCACAGCTTGCGCCTTTGCCAAGCTGCCAAGTGAAGGCGCTTGCGAATCGGCGGGCAACTGAATATCCTTCAGTTCGTCAGCTGAAAGTATCAAAAACACGCCACAATCTGGACCGCCCTTTTGAAGCTGCCCCGTGGAATGCAAATAGCGCGGTCCTACCTCTAAGCACGACACTATGCCAAACGCCTCAGCTATATCATGGCGAATGCATTCTAGTGCCTCGCGCCTACCTTCACCGGTAAACGGCAAAAACGCATTCAGAGCAAAATAGTCGCCCGGCAATATGCCATCTATCAAGCCATAAAGCGTGCTGCGCAAATGCGTGCGGCTTTTCAAGTTGTGCGACTGGCGCACTTCGACAAGACCCATATCTAAACCAGATGTGAAAGTTTCTACATAATCGGGATCAGAAATTCCTTCGTCAAGAATTTTCACTACCGCAGCTTTCGTGGAAGCCACGTCAGGCTGATCGAACGGACAAACGCGCATTAAATAACCGCACATTGCTATGGCGTATTCCCACATCACAAAATGCTCAGCAAGCTCGTTCACATTCTTGATGCGATAATTTTGACGCGGAATGTTCGGGTCGATGTAAGCTAAACTCATTTCGAAATTGCGACTTTCATCCCACAGATCGGTTTCGGTCTTGTACATAATTACCGACCTATCGCCCGGATCTTCCGTCAGAAGCAGCGTGTCAATCTCAATATTAGGCAGAATGCCCTGTCCGCCCTTACCTAAGCTTTCCGCCACCAACTGTTCAATCCAAAGACCTAATACACGCCCGCGTTTAGGCGTAAGGAAGCTGAACTTGTTGCGCCCCTGACAGAAATTATCAAACAAAAACGCCGCTAAATTAACCGCCGGATTGTCTATGGCATCTTCACTACAACGACGCTCAGCTTCGCATGCATGTGCCAAAAAATCGTTCAAATCTATACCAACCAGCGCTGCGGGCAAAAGTCCAAACACCGAAAGAGCGCTGAAGCGACCGCCAACAGACGGCTCACCCAAAAACACCGCACGCCAACCTTCTTCGCGCGCCAGCTTTTCCAATTCGGTGCCCGGATCGGTTATAGCCACAAGATGCTTTGGGAAATCAGACCCTAGCGCCTCGCTAAAATGTTCGCGAATGGCGCGTAGCTGCGTGCGCGGCTCTATCGTGCCGCCACTTTTGCTGCTTACTATGAAAAGCGTGTTCTTGGGATTGCACGATGCGAACATAGCACGCATACGCACAGGAGAATCGCTATCCAAGGTTTTAAACAACACTCGGTTATTGTCGGGTTTGTTGTATTTTGTAATGGTCATAGGTGCCTGAGTTGAACCGCCCTGACCCAGCAACACAACCGACTCTATTCCCTCGGCAATTACTTCGTCAGCAAATTTCATAAGTTGCACGACATCGCACTGAGGCTTACTGCCCAAGCGCGCCCAGCCCATGAAATCGCCCGCACATTGCTGTGCGCTTTCAGAAAAGTCATACACGCTGCCATCTTGCTCAAAGATGCGGCTAGCTATATGTTCTTTCACCAGCGTTTTGGCTGACGGATACAGTTTTTCCATATCTCCGGATATCATTTGATTCGCTTTCCTTTCGAATGCATTTCAGCAGATTCTACCGTAAAATGCTAAAAAGAACTGCTAAGAGGGACACAAACAAGCCAACACTTAATAAGTTATGTAATTTTGGGAGGAAAATATGATAGATCGCAAAGCTTTCCATACTCTTAGCTATGGATTATTCATCATTTCGTCAAAAAACGGGGCTGGGCGTAAAGTCGGCTGCGTGGCTAATACATTTCAGCAAATTGCAAGCGAGCCGGCACTGGTGTGCGTTTCGCTAAACAAGCTGAATGCAACAACTGCTGCCATTCAAGAAACTGGCATGTTTACTGTCAGCGTGCTAAGCGAAACTTGCACAATGGATCTAATAGGCGCGTTCGGATTTCACAGCAGCCTAGATATTGACAAGTTTGAATCTGCAGAATACGAACTTGATTCCAAGGAATTGCCCTGCATAACGCAGATGACCGTTGCCAATTTTTCTATTGAAGTGCAGCAAACTATTGATGCTGGGTCGCATCTGCTATTCGTTGGAAAGGTGAGAGAGGCGCGCAAAATATCTGACGATTCGCCCATAACTTACAGTTACTATCGCAATGTTTTGCGTGGGAAAACTCCGCCAAAAGCCGCTAATTATCAGCCCATCGAAAAGAAGACTGAATCGCAGGTGCAGACGCAGGTGCAGGTGCAGGCGCAAGAGCCGCGAGAGACGCGAGAATCGCAAGAACCACAAGAGTCGGCAAAAAGCACGCGCCATGCTTGGAGATGCACATTATGCGGACATATTGAATATGTAGATGAATTGCCCGACGATTTCGTATGTCCAATATGCGGCGTTGATAAAAGCTTCTTTGAACGCATAGAAATTGAGTAAATATCAGCTGTTTTAATGCGGTGTAGGAATCATGATAATTACCCCATAGTGTGCCTACGCTGGGATTAGCAACCAATATTTGCTATAAAATTCCAACTAGAATTGATAGCGCAACCTATAACTTTTCGTCTAACCTTGCTTTTCGATGGCACAAACGGAAGGAATTTAGAGAATGAACGTAGACGTAGCGAACAGGCTAGCACGCAGACGTCGCGCAGCTGGACTTTCACAAGAAGCACTTGCAGAAAAGCTAGGTGTTACAAGACAAGCAGTTTCAAAATGGGAAAGATCGGAATCGTCTCCCGATACAGATAACCTAATAGCATTGGCAAATTTATATGGCGTATCGCTAGACGATTTACTATATGCAGAAATCCAAGATGCCGCCGTTGAAGACGACGATGGCATTGACGTGGATGCACATAATGAAAGCACAGAAAATGCGACTGATAGCGCCGATACCGAAGCAGGCAAACCGGACGCACAAAGCGAAAACGAAAGCGAAAGCAATTCCGAAAATTCCGAAGACAAAAAGGACAATTTCCATATAGGTCCTGATGGAATATTTGTTCAAGACGGAAGAGATCACGTAAGCATAAGCCATGAAGGAATACATGTAATAGACAGCAAAAAGGGAGACACGGTACATGTTGGCTGGGACGGCATTCACGTCAACGACCAGCACTACGACAACTTAAAAGATTTTCACAAAGAATTTCCGCAGTACACCAACTGCAAAGGTGACAAAAAATCGCCCGTCGCTAAGGCGTGGATGCGCTTTCCTTTTCCTGTATTAGCAATTCTGGCTTATATACTTATCGGGCTTGCAACAAATATGTGGCTGCAGGGATTGTTTATCGTGTTCACAATACCAATCTACTACATAATAGGCACTTTTATAGGAACGCGCAGCATAAGTTCCCTAGTAAGCGGCTTATATTCAACAGGTGCTATAGCTTGGTTTTGCTACATGGCATTTGTGCTTAACCAGCCACACCCAGCGTGGGTTGTGTTGCTGACTATTCCTTTAGTGTGTGCGCTGGCTGCATGGGCAGGGCACGTTATTGGCAAAAGGAAGCCGTCATAGGGAGGCTTCCTTTTAGTTAGCTATCGGGCACGACCCCAAACGAGCTTTGTTATAATTCGCGACATGAATAATGCCCCACATAATAGCGATACGCCCCAAACGGCAAAGCGCCGCAAACGCGAAATGCGTACTATATCTCAAATGATTGCTATTTATTGCGCGAAGAATCACAGCGCTGCTATACGCAGCAAAACCGCATACTGCGGCGAATCAATATGTGCGGAATGCGCCGAGCTAGATGCCTATGCCGTAGCGCGCACGCAAAATTGCCGCAAGATGGATGTAAAAACTTCCTGCGAAAACTGCGAGAACCGATGCTATCAAGCGTCCGAACGAGAACGTATCTGCACCGTTATGCGCTTCTCCGGTCCGCGCATGATTTCCAAACACCCCATAGCTGCCATTCGACACTTGCTAGGAAAATAGCCTAGTTATCGAATGGGATGCGACACCTTGCAAACGATACAATAAGTATCACGTCAAAATGTCTGACATAAAGAAGACCCGCCAGTGTGCATACTTAAACAGGTCAGAAGAATTACCTTCTGACCTGTTACGTAATCCAATCACAGGGGATAAATCAATAGACATACGGTAAAATCAGTATCCCGCAACCTCAAACATTAGCAACCTCAAATATTAAAATGACGCAGCGTTGCTCTACTCACAAAATTGCACAATACAGAAACTATGCTACTTATTATTGAATAGCACCATACATTTCCCTTTAAGCTCAGCCGATTTTTTGAGAATCTCCTCTTTGGTTCCGAAATCCATAACCTCTGCCATACAATGATGAACGCACGCCGGCTTCTCTCCAGCATCAATTCGATCTTTGCACATATCACATAGATTAGTAGTAATGGGAACATAATCCCATTCCCAGTCGTTCTTTCCGTACTGCCAAGGACCTTGCTCCGTGAGCTTGATACCATATTTGCCAATAGGGAAATCATGCTCATTTCGACAAGCAACTTCACATGCATGACAACCAGTACACCACTCAAAATGAATTAATAGCCCATATTCCATTTATGGCTCCTCTTATTCCGTTTCCGCAAGATAAATTCGACAAGGAACACCACTCTTGTACGGAGCACCAAAACCGAGCTTGCCTATAACTTTGTGCGGAATGAGATTATTGATATTTGACTTCCAGTTTCCGTAAAGATTCGGCTCTTCACCATCTTCCTCTGGATACCACCAGCCATGCGAAGCACTAACAACATATGGCAAAACAATCGGTGAAACTTCAACGCGCTCTTTTGCACGTCCCCAATCGTTTTCAATCCAAATCCAATCCCCGTCTTTCAAGTGATATTTAGCAGCAGTATCAGGATGAATTGTTGCAATAGGATCTTCATCGATGGATCGAAGAGATGGAATCTGACGATGCTCGGAGTGGAAAGACGTGATTTTGCGTTTTCCTGTTGTCAAAGTCAGAGGATATTTTTTCGCTAGATCGGGGCGCGAAATCGGAGAGAATGCCGGTTCCATATAGTACGGTAGTGGATCTTCTCCAAAATGCTCGAAGATCGTCGAGTACAACTCAACTAGACCTGTTGGAGTATTAAATCCAGGTTGACCATCTGGACGCAAAAGACCTTTCTCGTGCTTACGATAAACCAAACCGGGCAAGTAATATGTCTGTTCTTTCAGCTGTTCGTAAGAGATATCCTCATCTCTAGCAAGTCCATTAGCCCAAAAATCCGTTGGCTTCTCTATCCCTTCCCATCCTTCAGGGTTAAGCATATGCCCCATGTGCAACATAATCTCAACATCAGATTTGCATTCATCAACGCTAATCGCCTTGTTAATAGCAAAAATACTACCGGGGTTCATCTCGTAGTGTGGTGCTACCATACCATCCTGCTCAAGAAACGTCGCAAGAGGAAGAAATAGATCTGCTAAAGCCATAGTTGTCGGAGTCATAAAAAGATCTGTAGCTACAGCAAACTCCATTTTCTGCTGTAAAGCATCATGCCATCGATGCGGCTGAGCAGAATTAGTCGGTGCAATTAGGTTGGTACTGTAATACCATGCCATACGAATAGGGTACGGTTTATCCGTTTCAAGACACTCAAGCATAATGTCAGGATGAGCGTTTTCCAATAACGCCGGCAGAGCTGGATATTCATCAACACCGACCGCTTTAGCCATCAACTCAGCTGGCAAACGTCCACCAACTTCATTGTTACGATCGTTGAATACGCCTACATAAGTACCGCCCGGAACATCAAAGTCTCCAGTAAGAGCAACAATCGCCATCATTGCATGAGCAGCTTGTTGCCCGTTTGGATTCTGATCCATGGCAAGACCCCATGTGAAACTATTTGGGTGCTCAGTTGCAAGAATACGCGCCACAGCACGAATATCTTCCGCATCGCATCCGGTAATCTCAGCAGCCCATTCAACAGAATGCTCATTTACACGTTCTACTAGTTCGTCAAAACCATAGCACCATTTTTCAACAAAATCATGGTCATAAAGATCTTCATTGATGATAACGTGCAGCAGTCCAAGACCTAGAGCAGCATCGGTACCGGGACGGAGCTGTAGATTATACTCAGCCTTCGTTCCCAGCCAACGTATACAGGGATCTATAGTTATCAGTTTAGTGCCACGTTTAGCCATCTCAACAATTGAATATCCCCAAAATCCATCGGCCAGAGACTCAAGAGGAGCCTTACCCCATATAGTGATGTATTTCGGCAAGACAAAATCCGGGTCATCGTAGCGAAGAGGAGTACCTCCTGCATAGTCTATCTCGGGAATGCCCGCTCCAAATACAAATCCGGTAATGGTAACTCTTGGACCATAACATGACCACCCACTCTGAGTGTACGCAATGTTTGGCGTGCCTAGAGTTCCAGTCGAAAACGGATGAATTGTCTTTGTGGGCTGGCGACCTGTTCCTTCAAATACAACAATACCTTCGGGACCGTATTTTTCTTTGATTCTTTCTGTTTCGGTTTTGATCAGGCTCCACGCCTCATCCCATGTGATGCGCTCCCATTTATCAAGACCGCGATCTTCACGTGCCCTTTTCATCGGATACGTGATGCGATCAGGATGATAGACATACTCTTTCAACGCAAGACATCTCGGGCACAAACGACCTTTTGTTATAGGGTGATTAGGATCACCTTCGATTTTTAAAAGTTTTCCATCTTTAACGAATGCCTTTATGCCGCATCCAACCGGATGACATCCGGGAGGCGACCATGCATTGGTTCTTATGACGGTAGTGCCATCGTCAAGAACCTCTTTCCATGGTTTATTTTCAGTCATCGACATACACCTTTCTTTCAAGCTAGAGCCGTATTTGCGAAAACGCAAATACGGATCAATAAGCATCAAAAAGTTATTAATATTGCAAACACCACGCTGTTCTCAACGTAGGTTAATCAGCATCCGCAGCTGAAGCCTTCTGCTCTTTCTGCTTCTTGTCTAGAACCATATAAGCGATACTTAAAACAATTGCCGAAACACCAAGTATTGCCAAAAACGGTGTTGCATTCATCCAAACAAAGGTCCCCGGCGTTGATTCAATCATCGCGCCTGTAACAGCTGGGCCAATCGCTGCGCCGATATTCTCAGCAAAAGTAAAGAGAGCCATCAGCACACCAACAACAGCAGGCCGATTCGCACAAGCCGGTGTCATCGTGAAAGTACAAGCAGGAATCATTTGGAAGATAAGACCAGCGACAATCATATAAAGCAATGCTGTCGCAGCAGTGAACATGTATTCTGTCGTAAAAGCAATAGCAGATAACACACAGCTAATCACAAGGATGATACCCCAATGCTTCTTGCCTTTGTTTAGTACCACACCCATAATGAATCCGCCAGCAATCATGGCAATATTCATGATACTGCTCAGGCTGTTTGCCGTACCGATTTCAATACCAAGTTGCAGATTCATAAACGTCGGTGCATAAGTAAGAATACTGCCAGAGCAAATAGCAAACACCGTCATACAAAGAATAACTGTCCATGCTTTAACATTCTTCAAAGCTTCAAAGAAATCCTTTGCAGAACCAAGTGCGGCATTTTCAGAATCCTTCATTTCGTGGATTTCGTCATCGTCCACATTGAAAGGAACTTTTGGCATACGGACATAAACTAAAAAGGCTATAGATACCACAGCAAGAATAATTGCTGAGAACCACCATACAGTACGCCATCCGCCGCCAAAAGTTGTCATAAGCGGAACAGATGCGTTTAAGATGATGAGCATACCAACACCAACAAACGTCGAGAAAATAGACATTGGAAAACCAAGTTTTTCTTTTGGAAACCATGGAGCAATAATTGCTGGCATGCAAATTGAAACAAGCGAAGTTCCAAGTCCCTCAAAAATACGTGTAGCCAGAAGAACTTCAAACGACGGCGCAAAAACTCCAACAATTGTCGAAACAAGCGTCACAACAATAGCAACTACAGTAATTTTAATAGGTCCAAACTTCAGCATAATCATGCCTGTTGGAATAGCTAGAATAATGCCGGCAAATGTAGTAACCGACATAAGCCAACCGCCAGCAGCCGTACCTATGTTAAATTGAGTCATAAGGTCAACCATTGTCGGAGCAACTTTAAAACGTACAGCAATAAATACAACAGCCATAGCAAAACAGATAAGCGCAACAGCCCAAGATTTTGCCGCAGAATAACGCGGCCTTTGAACATCTGTAGACATTTTTCCTCCCCGAAAATCGGCGGAGCACAATGGATGTTGCCGAGTTTGGAGCTGCCTCTCACCTCAACTCCAGCCCGCCTCGCGCGGCAGCAACAACGGCACCCCCGCATTACATGAATCCCCTGTTAGGGATGATTAAACAATAGCATCGTATTTGCTATCGCAACATAAGCTACTGTTATTTGATTATTAGCATTTCCAATATGAAACAAAACAAGTTATATTGCTGTAACCTATTTGAACAGCTTATCCTAAGCTGTTCTTAAATTAGGTGTCTATAAATATCGCATCCATTTTCTCGATTAGCCATATCGGTACTCTACGCCCATCCCTGATCGAGGATATTCCCACTTCTCTAAAATGGTATCCCCGCACACAACACGACAAGTTCCGCATTCAAGACAGCCAGAATAGTCAAAAGACTTCAAACCGTTATCTCTACGCTTATACAATGCGGCTGGACAAACACGAACGAGCTTATCAAACTCTTCGTCATCAGGGTCACTTGTAAGCACAATATGAGGATGATTGTTATCGACATCATATTTGTTTAAGCTCAAATATTTATCAATGTTTACATTTGAACTTATAACACTCATAAAGCCTTCAGAGCTCCTCTTGCATCTTTGAGAAGGTTAAATACACCAATTTCTTTCATTTCTGTCTTTACAATATCTCTAACATGACAAATTGGTTGTCCATCGATCACAAACATACCGTTCATAATATTGCCAATCATTGTGGGATATGCTTCAAACATTCGATTGAAACCTCCCATAAAAGTTGGGGCATTGCTGAATTTTTCAAAATCTTTCAAAACAAAAGAATCCTTTAACATATCCACGTAGCATTGCAATCCCGTTACTGAAGTGTCGCCTTTATCAATAGCTCTTACTGCCGCTTGACCAGCCATTTGACCTGCCGCAATAGCATAGTCCATACCGCGCACTACATACCCAAGATTAACGCACATCATTGCCGAATCTCCAGCCAACATAACGCCGTCACCAACAAGTGGAGGCATGCTATTCAGACCCCCTTCTGGCACCATATGACCAGAATGCTCAACCATTTCGCCGCCTTTTATTAACGCAGCAATATCTGGATGCGCTTTAAAGTCTTCCATCATTTGAGAAATAGGATAAATACCACTGGCAACAGCTTCAATCCCTGCAACTATACCTAAAGAAATAGAATTCCTATTGGTATACATAAAGCCGCCACCAAACAGACCCTTTGTAGCATCACCGGCAAACAGCCACGAAGTTCCCTCCGTATCTGAAGCTGCCAAAACTCGATTTGTAATTACATCTGCAGGTAGTGCAAACACTTGCTTGATACCGACAGCAACTTGAGAAGTAGAGAGTTGACTAAAATCCACAGCTTGATGCGCTAATACCGAATTTACACCATCGCAAAGTATCGTTACCTCAGCAGTAATCTCATCATCCTCAGCACGAATCCCACACACTTTCCCAGATTCATCTTTAACAAGTTGCTGAACACCAATTCCGTAAATATACTCGGCACCAGCTTCTTCAGCTTTCGAAGCCAACCACTGGTCAAAAGGACCCCGCAAAACAGAGTATGAGTCCTGACCTTCAACCTCCATCTGATTAGAAGTGAAATCAAAAGTGAAATTAGAATCGGGTGCCATAAGCGAGATGCGCTCTCTTGTTATGCGACGTTCAACAGGTGCCTCCTCTTCAAAATTCGGAAACACCTTTTTGATTGAATGCGCATAGATGCGCCCACCTGTCATATTCTTAGCCCCAGCGAAATTACCCCGTTCAACCACAAGAACGGTCTTTCCTGCTTTTGCCAACTCATATGCCGCAATCGGACCCGCACAGCCAGAGCCAACGATAATGGCATCAAAATCAGCCATTGCGCTCTCCTCTCAATAATTACACTCCATGCATCGAGGCACACAAAAGAGCATAATTTACAAGCGAAGTGAAGGTGGCAGATCCACATTCACTTGCAAAAAACTCGCTTTATCAGCTAAACCTATGCCCCTATTTGACTAATAGCGTGGCGAGCAGCCAAGCGACCAGAAGTGTGGGCAAAACCATTGGCAGATCCCGGGCAATCCATGTTATATGTATCTCCATAAAGACCCGACGCGTCATTGCCTACAGCGTAAAGTCCCGGAATCGCTTCTGACTTTTCATTTACAACTTGGAAATCTCCGTTTACACGAATTCCGCCACAAGTAACTAGCGGACCAACTCCTTGACGAATTGCGTAAAAAGGAGCAGTTCGAACAGGGTAAAGAAACTTACTGAGCTTATAAAAATCCCCATCATATCCTTCATCGCAATAGCCATTGTAAATGTCCACAGTTTCTTTTAGAGTATGCGGATCAATATTGAGCTTCTCAGCTAACTCTTCAATGCTATCAGCACTGAATGCGGCACCATCATTTGAATTTACCGATTCTTCTATCTCTGTCTTTAGGCGGCTGAGCGGAGTATGATAATGCACGAAATCGCCAAGACCAATATCAGATCCTACCTCCATATAATATTGCAAGCAATCGGAATCCATAAGAACATATATAATGCCATCATCGCGTTGAGCAATAGTATTAGGGAAGTAAATATTATTTGCAGCAAGACCCTCATTAGCAAAACGTTTCCCAGTAGTGTCTACCCAAAGAACAGGTTGGCAACCCCCACCATTGAGATGAGAATCTGGCGTTTTACCCCAAGCGCAATTCCCAATAATCATCGTTCCGATATTTCGAGTATCACCACCAGCAGCTAGAGCCATATTAACGCCATCGCCAGTGTTCTCAAAAGTCATGGGACAATACCAAAAATCGGGAAGATGGGGTGTCCATGAATATTCCCTCACCATATCGGGATTATTACCAAAACCGCCAGTCGCAATAATGACTGCCTTCGCTCCAATGTGCAACAATTCTCCATCAGCATCTTCAGCAATAACCCCTACAACTTTACCGTCCTCAATAATTAATTCCTTACCCGGAGTCTTGGTGAAGATGTCAACACCTGCATTCTCGCAGGCACGTAGCAGTAATTCTTGCACACGAGCCCCCAAGCCATCAGGTCGATGAAACGTATATAGTTCATTTGGCTGATCATAAGCATAGATGCTCACATCTGTATACTCCACACCAAGCGACTTAAGAATATCAATCGTTTCTGCTGAATTGTAAACAAACGCTTTCACAACATCAGGATTAGCGCGATAGTGGCTAAATTCCAAATAGCGCTTCGCATGCTCTTCACATGTCGGAAAGTGAGCACCCTCAGGCAATTCACCGGGATAATCAGGAACTTTACGCGCTTTGGCTTCACTCGATTCCGAAGCAGCATGCCCTTCTGCAAACACAGAAGTTCCTCCTGTCACCTCACGTTTTTCAAGAATAGCAACACTAAGATCGCTCTCAGAGGCAACGGTGTAGGCGGCGGATTTTCCAGAAGCACCGCTTCCAAGTACGACAACATCATATTCAACATCGAATTCCATGATTTCTCCTACCTCAAATTACCATCTTCCTTGTTTCCTTAAAGTCCGTAATGGACTATGTCAAAGCCGAAGTAATAACTGGCACAACTTCATACAAATCACCTACGATGCCGTACTTACTGAATCTAAATATCTCAGCATCTGGATCATTATTAATCGCCACAACAACTTTTGCATCACGAACACCAGATGTATGATTTGGCGAGCCAGATATCCCAATTGCAAAGTAAAGTTCGGGAGCAGCAGTATTGTGAGATGACCCCAATACTCTGTCCGATGAGCACCAGTGAACGCTATCCGAAACCGGAAGCGTACACGCAACCTCACCTTCCAATGCTCTTGCTAGTTCTTCTATGATGGCAAGATCATCCTTGCTTCTAAGCCCCATACCAACACCAACAATACAATCCGCAGTAGACAAACCGGTTTTACCTGAACGGTTATTTTCGATAACCTTATCTCCGGTACCTTCGCTCTTAATTGTCTCTATATTGGCTTCTGTAGCTATATTGACTTCCTTATCAGGGCCATTAAAAATTAGCGTGATGGCACCCGACACCTTAATGGTTTCAATAGCCTTTCCATTGGCAATCTGGCATTCTGCAACAATATCATCGCCCTCGCGAGAGATCCTCTGAACCGCGCTTAAAACAGAGGAATCGATTGCACCCGAAATATGTCCTAATATGACTCGCGTTGAGGGTGAATCATTTCCAAGAACAAGCCTAGGCTTTTCAATTAACGCCTTACGTGCAACATCCGGCGCTAAAGCCTCCGGAGGAACTTTTTCTGGCGTAATAAATAGTTCTGCATGAGAAAAACCCATCGGAATTACTCTCTGAGCTAAATTCTCATCCCCAATGACTATAGCGATTGGCTCTGTACCAGCGGATTGAGCAGCCGCCAACATACCACCCGCTCGACGTAAATCTGTTACGATAACCCAACTCTTGTCAATCATATCTTCCTCATTTTCGGAGATGTTGTCGAAACTTATAGTTCGGCATTTATTCCAGAACCCCTTCATCGCGTAGAGCAGTAAGTAACCGATTCACAGAAGTAGCTAAGTCATCTTCATTAAAGATAGTGGCTGCTTTGTTCTCGGAAAGACGGGTCCCAACTGAAAGCGCGCTACTTGAAAACTCGATATCTAAATCGGAAACCGAGAAGCTCTCAACCGGTTTCTTTCGAGCCGCCAATGTCTGTTTCATTCCGGGAGGGTTAACCTCTCCACTCAGTGCTTTGGCGATTATCAAAAGAGGCGTTCTGGTTGTAACAACTCTAACACCATCAACATCCTTTGTAGTAAGTTTGATTTCCCCGTTATCCACAGCAGCGTCGATTACTCCCGCATAAGCCGTCAATCCAAGCTTTCCAATAAGAGCAGTTGTAACCGAATAATCCCAATCTGAGTCCCCTATTACCACAGCGTCCACGCTGGGTATACGCTTAATCGAAGCCGCAAGAACACTTGCCATAACTGCACCGTCAACGTCACTGTTAACATCCTCAACAACGACCGTACTATCGGCACCACGCGCTGCTGCCCAATCCTTTTTCCCATCACCTACTGTTAAGCCCACAATTTCCGCTTCTGACGACAAGGCTTTCGCGATTTGCATAGCAGCTGGATCGTCATCTGATGCCGACATCTTTACGCCATCCCAAGACACACTTCCGTCTGATAGCACGCGAGCATCTTGCGGATCTCGGCACCATTTGAATACAACTACTGTTTTCATATTTCTTGATTTCTCTTATGGGTTAAATTTTCTGGAACTCCTCTTTACAGAGTTCTTTCTAAAGATACCATCCGTGTTGACAGCACAAAATAAACCATATTTATGTAACTATTCTTGTCTGTTATGCATAGATAAAAACAGCCCGAAAGCTTTCACTAGCTGTTAAAATATTTATATATTTCACGTGTTGCTATGATTTCAAAGCGCAATTTCTCAACTGAAGGGTGCAGCCACATGATTACTATCGAGCAACTCGAATGCTTCATGCTTGCCAGCGAAACCCTTAACTTCACCATAACTGCAAAAAAGCTTTATATGACCCAACCAGCGGTCACTCACCAAATGAAAAACCTAGAAACGGAAATAGGAGTCGAACTTTTCAAAAGAAATGGACATCGTCTCTCGCTTACTCCTGCAGGAATCGAGCTTAGAGAAGGCTTTTCCTCCATTCTGCCCTCGCTCAAACGAACAATAGAACAAGTCCAACATTCGAAAGCCAGACCGTTTACTATATTTTCACTCGGATGCAGTCCGTCGCTGATATCGAAATGGCTCAGCATTGCAATAGGAACTTACAATATACAGCACAAAGAAGGCAAAGTTGTTATTCGAAGCGATGATGCTCTAGCTCTCCCCGCACTTGTGGAGACACATGCTCTTGATGCAGCCATTTGTATCGAAAACGAATTGGAAAATTCTGAAAATTTAACTTTTACTCCAATTTTCAGTACACCATTTCGTTTATTTTGTCCTGCTTTCGATACACTTACATCCCATGACACCATATCTCCAAGGGATCTTGAAGACCGCAGCGTTATCGTCTATGAAGGTGGTGGCGGAGTTCGCAAACAGCTCGGCAAAGGCTTCTCTTCAGTTGTGAGCGGAGGCATAAAGTTCTCTGATATTTTACCTGTAAAAGATGCAGCAACGGGCATTATCATGGCAGCTTCAAATCTTGGTGTATATATAGGGTTGGAAGCTGAAGAAGAATATGCAAAGTCGTTTTCCCTCGAAAGCCGTCCACTGAAGCTTAATCTTCCTTCCAGTATAATTGGACTTGTTTTCCGCTCAGATAATAAGAATCCGATTATCCCTGAGATTATTACACTATTAGGAAAAGACCACGTTAAATAGCTACATAACACTGCTTTTTGTTCATCCTAATATAGTTTTGACTAATAAAAACATGAGTCTCGTCTCCATATAATCATGTCAATAGAAACGAGACTCAATTTTTGTTTCATTAAATTAAGCCAAGTGCTAAAAAGAACATCTATGTTATATGAGATAGATGGCGCTCTTCTTTAAGCCTCTATCCTTGGCTCTTTTTACCAAATCTTCTGCAGGACCATATTCAATAACCGAAGCAAGGCAATGAAGTGCGCACGCGGGTTTTGCGCCCTCAGCGACACGATTTTCACAAAGTGTACAAAGCTGCGTGGGAACAGCGACATAATCCCACTCCCATTTTTCATTATCAATTTGAAATGGTCCAACTTCAGTAACTTTAATGCCCCATTGATCAGCAGACAAACCCAATTCATTACGACATGCAATCTCGCATGATTTACACCCAGTACAATAGTCGTAATTGACTAAAAGCGCATTCTGATGCATTTCTCCTCCCTTCATCTAATCAGCCAGCTCAATAGAGCAAATCGTACTTTTGTAGTTGGAGCCAAAACCAAGATGACCAATTTGTTTATGAGGCATAAGACTATTGACGTTTGATTTCCAATTACCAAACAAATTCGGCTCCTCCGGATCCTCTTCGGGATACCACCAACCGTGCTGGGCATGAACCACGTTTTTATTAATGAGCGGCGTTAGATGAGCCTTCTCCCGCGCCTCGCCAAACATGTTTTTAATAAGAACCCAATCGCCTTCCTTGATACCATACTCATCCGCCGTTTCTGGATTTATCTCCACAATGGGATCAGGAACCAACCTGCGAAGGCTCGGTACCTGCCTATGCTCTGAATGAAATGACGCAAAAGTCCTTGCACCAGTTGTCAGAATCAGAGGGAATTCTTTTGCTAGCTCAGGTTGCGAAACAGGACTATATGGTGGCTCAGTATAATACGGCAGCGGATCCTCGCCAAAACTCTCAAACACAGTCGAATACAATTCGATTTTTCCGGTAGGAGTGTTAACGCCCGGTTGTCCATCTGGTCGAATAAGACCCTTTTCATGCTTCTTATACTCTACCTGAGGCTGATAAACACCCATCTCTCTCAGTTTCTCAAATGTAAGCCCACCTAGTTTTGCATTAAGCACTTCCTCTGGTGTTTTCCACGACCATTCATCTGGATTCAACCGCTTTGCCAAATCGAGCATCACCTCGATCTCTGACTTGCATTCTCCCATGCTCAATGCTTTATTAATCGGACCTACAAAAGATACATTGAGGCCGTAATGAGTGAGAACAACACCATCACCCTCGGCATAACTTGCTAGCGGCAACACAACATCTGCACAAGCCATGATTGTAGGATTCATAAAAGTGTCCAGCGCAAAAATAAAATCTAGTTTTCGCAAAGCGTCTCGCCAACGTTTCGGCTGAGCACACGCCGTTGGAGTAAGAAGATTCGAGCTTTCGAAGAATCCTACATGAAGCTGATATGGATCTCCCGTCTCTAACGCATCTAGCACAAGGTCGGGCTGACATTGTCCGAGAACATTGGTCAATGCAGGATATTCCTGCTTACCAATCATTTTATTTCGTGTCTCATCTGGAAGGATCTCCCAACGGTTTAGAGACTGGAGCGGTTCAAGATTGTTGTCGCGCATGCCAACAGAAATACCACCCGGAACATCAAAATTACCAGTAATTACCATGAGCGCCATAATGGCATGACCAGCTTGAACACCGTTCTTATTCTGATCGATGGCAAGACCCCATGCGATGGATGACGGAGTATTCTTCGCATAGATTCGAGCTACTTCACGAATCTTATCTGCTTTGACCCAAGTTATCTCCTCTGCCCATTCTGGAGTAGCATCTTTTACTCTTTCAGCAAGTTCATCGAACCCATATGTCCAGTTCTCCACAAAGTCATGGTCGTAAAGATCTTCGCCAATTATCACGTTCAGCATGGCCATAGCGAGAGCAGCATCGGTGCCCGGTCGAAGTTGTAAATGATATTCAGCCTTCGTTCCGATCCAATTAATACGAGGATCTATGCTGATAATCTTCGTCCCGCGCTTCATTAGGTCGATTATCGAATGTCCAAAAAAACCATCCGGGTTCGACTCAAGCGGTGCCTTACCCCATAAAATAATATAATTCGGTCGCTGCCACCCCGGATGATCATATGTATCCGGGAACCTGCAAGCATTGTCAATTTCAGGATACCCAACACCCATAACGTATGCTGTCGCAACTGTACGGGGTCCATAGCATGAATATCCACTCTGCGAGTAGCAAACATTGGGCGTTCCAAGAATTCCGTTTGCGAACATCATGCAATACATAACGGCTTGGCGCCCAGTACCAGTGAACTCAACAATAGACTCTGCGCCGTAAGTTTCTCGCGCCCGAACTACTTCATCAGTAATCAGATCAAGTGCCTCATCCCACGAAATACGCTTCCAAGCATCTTTTCCTCGATCCTCACGATTACGCTTCATTGGATAGAGAATCCTGTCGGGGTGATTTAAGTACTCAGGCAATGTCAGGCATCTAGGGCACAGCCGACCCTTCGTAACAGGATGATCCGGATCGCCTTCTACCTTAACGAGTTTTCCATCTTTAACGAAAAGCCTTACACCGCATCCCACAGGATGATCACCCGGAGGCGACCAAGCACAACTTCTGGTAACACATGTCCCATCTTCGAGAACGGTTCTCCATTCTTGATCCATACGTCCCCCTTCTTTGATTTACGTGTGAGAGGTAAAATCAATACGAGACTGGCACCTCGAATGGTAACTGCCACACAATCAGTTGCTAATATAAAGTTCTTATGCCTTTATTCAAAAATACGATGTGCGGCGATACGAAGTACTGGCAACATTCGCCGATAGCTCAATTTCCAAACCCTCCATTTATTCACCAGAGTACTGGCGGAAGCTATGTGAGCGCTTCGGGCTAATGGTGGGAGGTCTTGCCCGAACCTGTGCAAAATTTCGTAGCATATTTTCCACTCACTCAGGGAATAATTCAGAATCGCTTCAGAAATACAGGCTTTATAAAGTAGAGGCAGCTTGCACCATGCTTCGCTTCAATCGCATAACGTTGCGTTACCAGAAAGGCAACAATGCCATCCTCTCTCTCGCAATTATGACAAGCGAAGGTTAAATGACCTTACAACAGAAAAAGCATCGCCTTTTGAAAGGATGATATCGAAATGGTTTCTGAAAAACGAGATAACAGAATGATTGCAACCGCAATTGGCAAGCATAAGGAAATGCGCAGACCCCACATCGACAGGACCGCCATAAGCCCTTATGACCAGTGGTGCGACGGCTATGGCATGCCCGGCGCTTACGGTAACGGCTATGTAAACGTGTTGAAAGTCTCTTGCGGCGCGGTTGACAAGACCAAGGACGCGCTAATCGACGAAATCGTTACCTACGACAAGGGCGAATGTGCCGATGCCTACGTCGGTCAGATAAATATGCTGACAGCAAGTTCGTTCAACGGTATCCAAGGGCAGATATGGGGGCACGACCTTGCCATGCACGACGACATCAAGAATGGCAAGATTCAGCCGCTTTTCGCCGAGAAGCAATTCGACGGCTCAAAGCTTGAAGTCTACGACGGTAAGCCCCTCATCCATGCAGGCATTGAACTATTCGGCACCGATTCCGACCGCCGTTATCATCCTGCTCCGGGCGCGCACGTTATATGCGCTAACAAAGGAGTAACAGCCTATCGCCCAAAGGAAGACCGGCCTCTCAAAGACGGCGAGGCTTATGGCGTGTGGTGCTTCATTGCTATATCGCTGACAACCGACCCCGATTATGCAGCAAATCTATTCATAGAAGACGCTGGTGTGTGGACCGAAAACGACAACGAGCAAGACTTGGTAAATTTCCTTGATCAGCACCAACGCGAGATTGTCTGGTCTGTCGTGGAATGCGGGAACGATTCCGGTGTGCTCTTCGATCGTACCTATATCTCTTACAACTATTTGATGATGGAGCCGAATCAGATCGGCAATGCTATCACGGTAGGTCCTTACGTCACGTTGGCGAAAGACGCTATCCCAGCTGAAGGATTCAGCAAGCTAAACGACATGACCATTAGCGAATGGTTGAAAGATCAGCAGTTCGAGTCACTGACAGGACTCAAGTAAGTTTGGTTTTGTGCGGTGCGACCAAGCGGTCGCACCAAGCGGTTTCGATGTTAGGAGATTACCATGGCTGAAACAAAATCAACCACGGTCGCCGCCCCGGCATCACCTTCCAACGCCCCGACAAAAGCGCCAACAGCTTCAATCGGAACAGGCAAAAAACCGGCTAAGAGATCAGCCGACGCAAAGAAAGTCGGGCTTATCGGACTGATTGCGATCGTCATCTCGGCTATGGTGGGCGGGGGCATATATGACTTGCCGCAGAATATGGCAGCAAGCGCGTCAGCGGGAAGCCAGATTATCGCTTGGGCAATCACCGGCGTAGGCATTTGGTTCATCGCGAACACCTTCCGCGTGCTCGCGCAAGTGAAACCCGACCTGAAGAACGGTCTGTACACCTACGCGGAACGCGGGTTCGGCAAATTCGTGGGCTTCCTTATCGCCTACGGATACTGGATCTGCAACTGCTTTGCACTCGTAGCTTACGGAGTGCTTATCATGTCCACTATGGACTATTTCTTCCCGGGAATGTTTGAGGGAGGCAATAATTGGCCATCTATCATCGGTGCCACGGTTATTACATGGGCGATGCTTTGGCTTGCGCTGCGCGGATCTAAAAGCGGTGCGTTCATCAATATTATTGGCACCATCGGCAAGATTTTGCCCGTACTGGTATTCCTCGTGCTCATCATAACCATTTTCCAATTCGGTATGTTCGTGGATGCCTTCTGGGGAGTGGCGAAAGACGGACATGCACTTACGTTCAATTTCGGCGATGTTATGAATCAGGTATCGGGCACGATGCTTGTAACTCTTTGGCTGTTCATTGGAATAGAAGGCGCGGTTGTTGTATCGGGCGAGGCAAGAAGCCAAAACGATGTGGCGAAAGCAACAACTATCGGATATCTCATCATATTAGTGCTGTATGTGTTAGTGTCCCTTCTTCCGCTGGGTGTCTACACTCAAGCCGAGATTGCAGGCATGTCGGACCCGTCCATGGCGGCTATTATGCAGCAGAAGTTCGGTGCTTGGGGTGCTGTCATGGTAAATGTTGGCGTTATTATCTCGGTGCTGTCATCATGGCTTGTATGGATGCTTATGCTGGGTCAGATGCCACTTTTTGCAGCGCGCGACGGAATCTTCCCCAAGAAATTCACGAAGCAAAACTCGAAGGGCGCACCGAGTTATTCTCTGCTTTGGACCACCATAATCATTCAGGTGCTGCTAATCCTGTGCCATTTCACAAGCGGTAATGCTTGGAACACCATGATATCCATCACGTCAGTTATGGCTATGCCCTGTTACCTAATTTGTGCGCTGTTCCTATGGAAGGTTGCTGTTAAGGAACCGTGGAAGAAGGGCGAAAATGGAGTGCGCTTTTCGAAGACCAACGGACTGGTTACGGGCATCATTGGAACGATTTTCGGGTTGTATCTTATTTATGCAGCGGGCTTGAATTACCTGATGATTGCAGCCTTCGTGTATGCCATCGGCATTCCAATT
This sequence comes from Adlercreutzia sp. ZJ154, assembly GCF_011039055.1. Taxonomy (NCBI): domain Bacteria; kingdom Bacillati; phylum Actinomycetota; class Coriobacteriia; order Eggerthellales; family Eggerthellaceae; genus Adlercreutzia; species Adlercreutzia sp. ZJ154. Next base: position 17,420 of record NZ_JAAKEF010000008.1, on the reverse strand, counting down.
TTCATTGTTGGTCGTTGGCAGGCAGGTCAGAAGGGCAACATTCTGAAGATGTTCACCACGCCCGAGAAGATTCTTTGCGCCATCGTTATTGTTTTGGGCATCGTCGGAATCATCTACAGTATCTCAAGCGGCGTGTTCACGGCGTAGCGCGCGCTTGTTAGATGCATTCTTGGCTTCTCTTATGACTTTTCAAAGGACTAAACAATGAAAGCGAAAACACTGCATAGCGATGCGCCGAAAAAGAGCCGTCGGAAAATCTATATAGCCATTGCTATACTGCTGGCGATTGTTGTTGCCTGCGGATCATCAAGCTTTCTGGAAAACCAAGTCGATGACAAGAGTCTTTCCCGTAGGTCCAAACTTCACGGGAACAAAGCCGCAGTAGCTGTAGCCCTTTGCTGCCCATTCTTTTATGACAGGCTTATATCCTTCGAGTTCGGCGTTCCATGCGAGGTTGTTTTCCATGTCCATAGTTACGAATTCGGTCTGCATGATATGGTTCCTTTCGTGTAGTCAGTCAGAGATTCTCTCGCTTATGGCACGACCGAAGTTTTCCAACTCGGCGATGGCGTCCTCCACGCGCTGCAGCGCAAGCCCTTGCGACTCGTCACCCAACACGAGTAGCTCGCTTCCGGTGTTAAGGTCAAACACGTCGCGGGCTTTCTTGGGGATGACAATCTGCCCGCGTTCGCCCATGCGCACAACACCGAAGATGTGCAGCCCGCGCGGCGGTACAGGGTAGCCAATTTGCTCTTCATCGTGATGAACGAGCGAATCGATGCTTACGTCGAATATCTGCGCAAGGCGCGTCGCGTTGTCTAGGTCGGGAATAGCGTCTCCCGCCTCCCACTTCGCGACGGTCTGCCTTGCCACGCCAATCTTCTGGGCTAGTTCTTCTTGAGTCATGCCCTGCCTTGTTCTGAGCGCGAGAATGTTCTGATTGATCATATCTTTCATACCTCCCGGTTAATTCTATGAGGCTTTTTCTTGCGAATCCACCAATTGAAAGTTGCAACACTTCACCAGTATTGTCGCCTACAAGTGACATTCTATATGCAGCGCCATCTCAGCATCCATATTGTGATGGTGCGAATACTTCGAACCAAGCACATCGCATACATCGCGCGAGAAGAATGGGAGAAGGATCGCACATAACCCCTATACGCGGTGTGCTGTATAGGGGTTTTCGGAATGAAGAAATGAAAGCAGAAATGCCATGAAATCTAAAAATCAACCCAAGAACAATTTATTGTAATTACCGTTACAGGCATACCAATAATTTGAATATCAAATTTTAGACTTGGCTCAACTTTCGTAGAGGCATTATGAATTCTAAAACTAAACTGCCAACCGTTATTCATGTAAAGTTCAACCGTATTATTACTACCCGGTTTTATAGCAAGGCTTACTATTCTAGTAGGAAGTTGGCTAACAGGAATATTAATTTTAGGCGCTGATATCGAACTGGATTTATTCAATGTACCGTGAATGTTATAAGCTTGAATTTGCGATATTTCTCTATTATCAAGAGAAATAATTTTATAAAAGTCAAAGAAACCTAAAAGATATTCAACTAATTTAGCAGGGAGTTCAGAGTCAACAGAATATGATTTGTTTATCTCTTCAATGAAGGCAAGTAACAAGGGAATATATACGTTATCTTCTTTTGACGGCAAGTCCTTCCATTTTGTTCCGTTTTGCTTCTCCCTTTTCAGGTAATCAAAGATAGGAGTTACAGTATCCCAATAAGACTTAGAACAGGGAACACCAAACCATTTCTCCCCAAAATCTAAATTTGAACTTAATCTACTATGTTTCACAGCGAAGTGATTATGTTTTAGACTTAACCCAATTTCCCAGTTGATATTTCTTCTAATGATTAGAATATCTCTAACGTCACCAATAATTCCTTCACTATCCTTTTGAATTTTTAGTTCTAAACAATCTAATCCATCTTCAACGATTAGTGGCTCCATATCAAACAGTGTCGGAATGACAACAGAGGCACTAATTTTTAAAAGCCTTTTTAGCTTGCCATCAATTTTCCCCCAAGAACTTTTAGCAGCAAAATAACTGCTATTTTCTTCAAGTTCAACAGGTCTAAATTTTTGTATTTCCTCTTTGAGCAAATTTATGAAGACAAACTCATAGGCTCTACCAAAATCGTTGCTTCTATTTGTCATAACTATTTGTTTTCTTTGTTTAGTGAATTTTTTATAGCTTGTGCAATTTCGTAGGCTAAATTTACTGGAACAGCATTCCCGATCATTTTATACGCATCGTTGACATTCTGATAAACGAATTGAAAATTGTCTGGAAATCCTTGAACTCGGGCAACTTCCCGCACTGTCATTCTTCTATACAGGTCTTCTTTTCCTTCTTCGAAAACACATTTATTCGTTGCAATCTTTTTCATTTTAGGCGCTTGCGGGTGGAGTTGACATTGTCTTCCAGATGCCTGAACGGTATATGCTTGTTCATCCCATCCTTTAACCCTGTTTCTGCTCATAAAAATTGGCGAATAAGCACCAATAAAATACTCATTGTTATTTATTGCTTTGGGATTATGTCTGTTCTTCTCATTAGCAGGAACAGCAGTTTCTTGCAAATCCCAAATTACATCTTTTAGTGTGAGTTTATCCTTGTCGTTCTCTGTTGAACCTTTTGGAAATGTAAAGTCAATACCAAGGTCTTTTCTAAACCCAATATAAAAAACCCTTTTACGCTCTTGGGCAACTCCGTAATTTTTAGCATTTACAAGAGTTCTTGAAACATCGTATCCGCACCCTTCGAACAAATCCATAATACTTTGAACAGCGTCCGAATGGCGATTAGCAAGCATTCCACTAACGTTTTCCGCTAAAAAGAATTTAGGCTTTGTTTCTTTTAGAATTCTTATGTAGTCATAAAAAAGTTGCCCTCTTTCATCGTTAATTCCTTTTAAAGAGCCTGCTTCTGACCACGATTGGCACGGTGGTCCACCAATTATTCCATCAACATTGTCAGGAAATTCCGCTGCGTCAATATCTCTAATATCGCCTTTCAATAGTTTGGTGTTGGGGTGATTTATTTTAAATGTTTCCCAAATTGTTTTATCAAACTCATTGGCAATGGGTATCTCAAAACCCACTTTTTCAAAACCAAGGTCTAATCCGCCACAACCACTGAACAGACTGATAACCTTCATACATCTCACTCTCTATACTGTTTTACAGCGTGTAATTATTATATTCCGTATAGATGAGATGATGAAATACAGAGCCATTGATAGCAATAGCTGCATTATTTCGTGATGTAAATTCATTAAACCCATTAAACTCCGACAGCTGGAATGCTAGAAGACCATCGCGGGCGCCAGTTCGTCCTTGTGGGGAAACAGCAGGTCGTAGAGGTTTACGTGCAAGCCGCGGTAGTCGGGACAAATTCTCTCAAGCACAGAGATGCAACTGCCCACGTCGAACTGCGTGATCCAGCGCACCTCGACGAGAAGCTGTGCAAGCCACGCCTCCACGTAGTCGATGCCTATGAGGTTTGAGTTCACGGGCGCGCTCAGCTGATAATCGATGTCGCAGGGAATCTCGTGCGCGGCGAAATATACGTCGTAGCGTCTCTTTATTTCGCCCAGACTAGCCAACGTATCCCTCAGGGCGATGTTGCGAATGGGCGGCATAATGGTTACAGCCTCGCGCCAGAGGATGAGCGCATCATCCATCCGTCTTTCCAGCTCTCGAATAGCTTCATGCCAGAGCGCAACGGGGTCGTCCGCGTCAAGAACGCAGGCGGCTTCCTCGGGCGTGGCGTCTGCGATGCCCAGCGCGTAGACCACCGACGTTGCCAGCTCGTGCGCCTCGTAGGCGGATATACTCGATGTTCCACCTGCGCAGTACAAATCGACCACGTGCATCATCAGGCGGGCGAAGTTTTCCCTTGCCCTGTCAATGTCGGGGGTGAGCCCATATCTGCTAATCGTCCCAGCCATCAGCCCACCTCTCTCCATCCCATCCGTCGGCTTGCTCGTTGTAGTCCCATTCGGCAGCATCGAATGTGTAAGCGTGCCCTTCGTCATCCACTATGCGGTACGCCTCAGATCCTTCTGCTTCAGCTGCCCGCACATATTCAGCAGAAAAGCCCATGACCTCATCCGCCGACATCGAGGCGATCACGGCGGCATCACCCCATTCGTCTAGACAGCCGCGCAGGGCTTCGGTAATCTCCACGTCAGGCACGTCAACCGGCAGTTCGTCCCGAAGCATATAGAACGCATCCTGCAGGTCGGCAAGCGTGTCCGCCACTACGTCCTGAGCGATACTCGGAGAGGAAGCAACAGCCTCAGCGATCATGAAAACGGCAGGCGTGCCGAACTCCACACGCTCTGTTTCCGCAAGAGACTCAGCTCTACGCTCCGCCAGAATACGGACATCCTCGCCCGTGATAGCCATATCGCTTACGGCGAGCCGCCTGTTCAACTCGTCCAGCATATCCTCTGTTCCACCCACCATCCTCATGGCGAGCCAAGCGTTTGCGCCCATACGCACAGCCCCTTCCCAAATCGCGGTCAATGTCTAATACCGCGAAGAGGTACCCAGTTCAAGACTGCAAATCCAGACGAAAATATGGTAATGTGAGACTCGTCAAGAAGAACTTCTCCACAAAAACTTACGCAATGGTCAAATACCCGCCGCCCCCGCCGCGTCAATCCTGAAGTACATATACGTGCAAATCGTCACCAGCGAAAAGCTGTATGCCCGCGTCATAAACAGCCCCGTGCCGTACAATATTGAGAAGATCAAGGCAAAAGTTTGGAAGGCGAGGGGTTTGGCGAACGCGCTCACCATATGCAGGATCGCGCTTAGCGTCGCGCTGCTAATACCGGCTGCTCTCTCGCCCGCCTTCCTTATCATCTACACCATTGCCGGTCTAACGGACATGCTCGATGGTTTTGTGGCGAGAAGGACGGGGACGGAAAGTAAGCTAGGCGCTATGCTCGACAGTGTTGCGGATCTTATTCTCGTCATCGTTTGTTTGGTTAAGATACTGCCCGTTGTCTCGATGCCGCCGTGGCTGTGGATTTGGGTCGCAGCGATAGCTGTTGTGAAAATAGCAAATGTGATAAGTGGCTTTGTGGTTGCAAAGCGCATGGTCATGCTCCATACCACCGCCAATAAAGTTGCAGGACTCGTAACGTTTCTTGTGCCTTTCGCCATCCCGTTCTTTGGCATTGTAGCCCCGGCTATCCCCGCGTGCGCCGCAGCAACATTCGCGGCAGTCCAAGAAGGACACTTCATTAGAACAGGTTCCGCCAACCCGGAAAGCCGACAATGACGAGAAAGCACAGCACATCGCTCAACACCCGCATCATGCCTGCCACCTCATTGACAAGCTCTCTGACAGTTCTAGTGCTATGAATGCCCGCACGAGCCTCCACTCCTTTTAGTCGCGGAGCAAAGAGAACTAGCCGAGAGCGATACTCAATGAAGAACACTGACATAAATTTCCCTTTTCCCGCTGGCTTACCCGCAAACCAGTTTCCCGTAACCACCACCTAGAACTGCTGAACATGCGCCCCATATTTCACCCCATCAGGGCAAAGACGCTCAATCCATCTCCTCGATCTTATTCATCGGAATCACCCGGCTCAGTTTCCGCTTCATGCTTGGGCAATTGCTCTTAGCTCATCCTCGGATAGATGGTTCTTCGCAATGACCACATCGAAGCGCTGGATCTTTCCCTTTGGAGCATCCTTCCATATGGTCAAGCCCATATGCTCTTTTTCAGAATCTGCGCGATTGTAAATCGTTCCTGCAGCTGTTTCTCCATGAATTGCCCAATGAAGCTTGTTCTGGACCTTAGAAAAGAACTGCCGTGTAGTTTCGGCGGTCGAATCGTAATCGACGCTCGTAGCATATATATCGGTTATCTTCTGATAAAACTTACGCTCAGAAAGCCTTATCTCCCTTACGCGCTGCAACAACTCTTCGAAATACTGCTCTGTAAGAATGCTGCCGCCATTTTTAAGGCGTTCATCATCCATCACAAATCCTTTGATGGTGAACTTCTCAATAACCGCGTTTGCCCATTTCCTAAACTGAACCGCCCTCTGAGAATCGACCTTGTTACCTACAGCTATGATGGCCGAAAGATTGTAGTGATTCACCTCACGAGACACCTCGCGTGAGCCCTCTGCTTGAACTATTCGGAATTTCCGAATAGTTGAACCCTCATCTATCTCGCCATCCATATAAAGCTTCTTGAGATGTTCATTGATAGTCGGCGTTGTCACGTCATAAAGAACGCCCATCATCTTCTGAGTAAGCCAGACATTTTCATCTGCGTAGATTGCATTGATGTCACCGTCGCCTGCGGCAGCGATGAAGGTCAGGTATTCAGCAGCGCTGGAGCGGACGATGTCTACACTTTTCTTTTTATCTGGCATCAAACAGCGCCTTTCATGTCTACGACTATGGTATCGATCTTCTGACAAGCTGATCCTCACGTGCAACGATGTGTAAAATTTCGGCGTTCAGAGCCTGTCTATCTCTTCGCGTTCAGCTTTTTCTCTACTGTTGCTTTGCATCCCCATTCAGTCTGATCACAGTTTCCTGCCCCTTTTCAGATGCAAAGCATTATACTTCGCAGACTGAAACGACTGAAAGCGATTGCTCAAGCGGACTAATTGACAACAAAAAAGCAGGTCAGATAATCTTTTCGGATTATCCAACCTGCTATTGAAGTTGGTCGCGGGGGCTGGATTTGAACCAACGACCTCCGGGTTATGAGCGACCCCGAGGGTGTCATAGTTCAAGTCACCGCTCTCACCGTTTCCAGAAACCGCTGGTAAATGTGGTGGGCGTGTGGTTTTCCTAATCACTGTTTCCGCTCAAAATCTGCCTTTCCAACCTTCCCAGCTTCCAGTTGGTGGCAATTATGGTGGCAACCATGGTGGCAATTGAATTGCCTTCGAGCTCGGAAGAAAGGAAGGCAAGACCATGGCAGAGCTCAATTACACTACGCGCAACATCCGGCAACGAGGGGCAGAGGGCATGTGGGAAGTCACACTCTCGCATCGTAACCCCCTCACCGGAGAGGTGGTGCGCACCTACCACAAGGTGGAGGCAAAAACCCGCAAGCAGACCGAAAAGAAGCGCGATGAACTCATCCTTAACCTCGAGCGCAAGGGAGGCGCGCTCGCCGCGGGCGTTACCGTGCGCGAGTTCATGGATCGATTCGTGGACTACAAGGAGGAGTCCGGCACGATTGAGCCCTCCACCGTGCGCGACTACCGAGGCCAATCCCGCATCATCGCCAAATACATCGGGGCCGAAAAGCTCACGTCGGTGACCATCGCCACCGTCAACGACTGGATGGCCCGCATGACCCGCGACGGATACGCGCCGAAGAGCGTGGCCAAGCCCTTCCGCCTGCTCAAGCAGGTCATGAAGTGGGGAGTCGCACAGGACCTCATCACCAAGAACCCCTGCGACTTCTGCAAGCCGCCAAAGCGGGTGAAGACGCCCATCAACGCGCTCAACCGCACCGAGCGCACGCGCATGCTGCAGCTCGCCCGCGCATCCCAGCCCCAGCCCCTGGGCGTCGCCGTGGAACTCGCGCTCACCACCGGCATGCGGCGGGCGGCGGAAATCGGGTAAAGACCGACGGGAAGGCGCTCTTGCTGCAGGCGCCCTCTCCGCTTGATACAATTCGACCCACTGAAAAAGAAAGGCGGAACCATGACAGAAGAAGAGGAAAATGCGACGGTCGCAATCGTCCCCGCGAACGAGCCGGCTATACGCAACCTTATATACACGGTTCGTGGTACCCAGGTTATGTTGGACAGCGACCTGGCGAAGCTGTATCAGGTCGAGACCAAAGTGCTCAACCAAGCCGTCACAAGGAATCCTAACCGTTTCCCCGAGCGTTTCTGCTTTAGACTCACGCGAGATGAGGCTGAAAATCTAAGGTCACAGATTGTGACCTTACACCCCGAACTGGGAAAACAGATATCCTGGTGGCGGTACATGCCCCGAGTGTTCACCGAACAGGGCGTCTCGATGCTCTCCGCCGTGCTCAGAAGCGACACTGCTGTAAACGTGAGCGTGCGCATCATGGATGCCTTCGTGGAGATGCGCCACTTCATCGCCAGCAACGCCGCCATGTTCGAGCAGGTGCGAGACGTGGAGCTAAAGCTGCTGGAGTACCAGAAGACCACCGATGAGCGCTTCGAGCGGGTGTTCGACTACATGGACACGCACGAGGCGCCGAAGCAGAAGGTGTTCTTCGACGGCCAGGTGTGGGACGCCTTCGAGCTCCTGGTGTCGCTCGTGCGGCGAGCCGAGCACGAGATAGTGCTGATCGACGGCTACGTGGACACGGACACGCTCAGCATCCTTGCAAAGAAGCAAGGCGGCGTAAATGTCGTTGTTTGGACCCACCCTCACACGCGCCTCGATCAGCACGACGTCGACGCCTTCAACGCGCAGTACCCGCGGCTGGAGATCCGGCATACGACGGCCTTCCACGACAGGTTCCTCATCCTGGACGGCGTGCAGGGCTTCTTCGTCGGCGCATCGCTCAAGGACGCCGGCAAGAAGAGCTTCGCCATCTCGCGCATCGAGGGCGAGGAGTTGGTGGGTACAATCCTCTCGCGTCTCGAAAGACCGTGAACGCCATCGACTAAAGCCCACAAACGCGACCTTAACCAAAAGCCCTACGCCAGCAGCTCGTTCACGCGTCGTTGCACGGATGCATAGCTCGAACCCAAACGCCGCTTTCGTTCTTTTCCGTTGCCGTAGTCGCCATTGATTACGGCACGGGCAAGCGCGTCGATGTCAGCTGAAGGACTAGAAGAGCCAGAGGGCAAACCAGTGCTAAAGATCTCATTAACACGGCTCTGAACGTCAGAATACTTATCGCCCAAAGCCGTCCTGCGCTCGTCGCCGTTCCCGAACTCTCCAGCGAGCACACGCCGTGCCAGATCGTCGATGCCATCAGGGGAAGGGTCGGAAGGCAAACCACCCCGTCCGCCCTGCCGTTGTAGTGCAGTATCCCGTCCCAGTGGCCGCTATAGTAGCCGCGCACCCGGCTCTCGCGCCCAGTCTGGTCGCCGGGCTCGCCGTCGACGCCCCCGGTCTCGCTGATGGAAAACTCAGCCAGAAGGTCGGCCGCCCCCGTGATGCACGCGACGATGATTGACTCCATAAAGAACTGCCTCCCGAGATCGCGTTGTTCGTCCTCGGGAGGCAGTGTCTGACTGCGTCACAAATTCAGTTATTAGTGGGCTGTAACTCTGTGATTCCTAGCTACCAAGTAATGATGTTGTCCCTACTGTGCTCTTCGCCATCGGTTCCTAGCCAACGTGTCGTAATCACAAATTTGCTTGGCGACCCGCTAACAAAGAGCACTGTTTCGTCAAAGCTCTCTCCTGGCTCCAACCTTTCAAAAGGTTCTTTGTCCTGTATGAATGCGTAAGGCGCATTATCATCGTCGCATTCGCAAGTAACGTTAGTCACCGTGGTTCCGCCAGTGTTGGCAATACGTATGTAGTGATTCTTCAGTCCAACCAGCACGTGATGAGCTTCCACTTTCGACGACTCACGCTTCTCCGCCGCCTGTTCTTCTTTCTGCAGTTGAAGTTCATGAAGACGTAGCTGCATCTCGGCCAGCTGTTCGCTACGTTCCTTGTCTCGCTTATTGAGCCTATAGTTCATAACAAAGCTGACGGTAGCGACTATAAGGCTGAGGCTTGATATTACGATGGGTGCCAAGGTGGTAAAAGTCGGATCTATTGTCATCTAATCTCCCAGCCCTGCTTCTTGAGCGCTTTCTTAAGGTCTTTAGCAAGAGCGTCAACGATGTCGTCGCCCATGTCGCTAACCGTCGTATCAATTGACTCGGCATTTGCCTCTATAAGCTCCGCCCTTGAAAGTGATCTTTCACAATGACCGCAGGTAAAAACCCAGTCATCAGTAAAACCTTGGCCGGGAGCTGGCGTTTCGTACGCAAATTCAGTAAACCCACACGTTGGGCAAGTTAGTGCCACTTGAACAGACAGATCGTCCATGTCCACCTCTCAACGATAGCTTTGTTGAACACAACAATTCTACCGCTGGAGGTGGACATAAACGAATCGAAAGCGTTTGTTATGCAGCCGTCAGGTACCCAGGCGTACCAGCCGTGTCGATGCGGAAGTAGGTGTACGCCGTCTTACTGCTCGTCCACGCCGTGCCGGCGCCGCCCACCAGCGCCTTGCAGTTGTAGAAGTACTGCGCGCCGGTCAAGCCGCTCGAAGGCAGCGCCCAGTCCGCATCGGCGTAGATCGTCGCCAGGCTCGCGCAGTTCGAGAACATCTGCGTGGCTTCCTGGCTGCCATTGGTCTCACCGTCCATGTTCCTGCCTGCCTTTCGTCTCGTAAGGCAGGCAGAGACGAACAATGCCCGCACCTTTACCGGTACGGGCATTGTCGCAGCGTGTCACAAGCTGGTGGTGGCGCAGCCTCAGAGTAGCTGCATTTGTTCTGGCTCAAGTGGTCCGGTGAAAAAGCTCTTTTGATCTTTCTTGAAGGGTAGGTCCTCGGGGTTGCAGGTTCCAATGAGCACTGCGGATTCGGGATTGTGCTTTTCGCAATTCGCCCTGATGGAACCTTGCGAGTAGTTTGCGTAGCAGTATGCGCAGCCATGCAAGCAGGTGTTGTAGACGCCGATATCCGTGCTTCCGATGCAGCCGCAAAGGAGCCGCTGGTTCTTATCCTTACCTCTGCCCCTAGATGACAGGGATTTTCCGGCAATCTTCTCGATAAGGTCAGCATCGACGCAATGACCGTGCTTTATGCCGCAGGCATCGAGGTCAATCTCTTCGGCACAGGTCTCGACCGTCATGCCATATCCTCGCGCGACATCTGCGATGTAAGCGGCGAGCTCGTTCTTCTCATCCGCAGACCCGTCGCTTATGCCAAGACTCTGGATGTTCTTGGTGTTGTTGTAGTCCATGTCGAGAAAGCTGATCACGATGCGAGTAGCCGAGCCTTCGAGGAGGTCGGCACACTTGGCAAATGCGCTTTTATGGAAACCCATGGAATACTTCTCGCTGAAGAGAATGGGGTCGTATCTCCAGATCACCCGCTCGGGTCCTATCCTCTCGGAGAGGACCTTGAACGTTTCGATAAGACCAGTTTTATTGGCGGGCAGATGAGGCTCGAGATCTTGCCCGTAGGGCGTGATCGTGAACTGGAAGTAGTAAGGGATGCCGGTCGCATCGAGCTCGTCGAGTCTTTCCAGCATTGGCCTAGCGTTCTTGGTCCATAGGACGATTGCGTCGACAACGTCGGAATCCAGCCTAATCTTTGTCAGCTGATTGGCATTGAAGGGGTTCCTAGTGACGACGAATCCCTCCTCAAGGCGCTTGTAGAACCACTCAGAGTAGAAAGCGGGGATGTCTGTCCTGCGACTTGCGCTGATGATCATGGCCGCACCAGTCCTACTTTTCGAGCAACGCAAGGACAGCGCCAAAAAGCTCCCTGGCAGTGTCTTCCGTGGCCTTGGACATCGAATCGCATAGGGTCTTTGGGATTGCGGAAAATCCGAACGCCGCACCCCAGAGCGCAAAGGGTAGGCAGAGATCCGCCACTTGGCATTTGATCAGCAGGTACCGATAGAAGCTGTCAAGTTCCTCGCTGTCCTGTCTCTCGCATAACAACGCAAGTATCCTCAGCGCCTCGAAGGAACTCTCATCTTCGATGCCGGGATTGTCGTTGGGATCGAACTCATCCATGTTGTTCAGATGAGGCAACAGCCGGTTGACGTATTCGCGCTCGCCGCTGCCTTCCCAGCGGTCGCCAACGCGGTTTCTTATCTCCTTGCCGCACTCAAGCGCGAATTGGTATCCGAGGCTGCGTCTTGCCTTGCCCAACACGTCGGCGCGTATCAGGTGATTGATCAGCGCTTGTGCCAGCTCACCGTCTTTTTCCGGTAGGCATAGCATAGGTCCGTTGCTTCCTTCGTCGACAGAGGGCTTGAGATCCGCCTTGAACGGAGTAGTCCTCGTGCAGTCGTCCTTTGCCTTGCGAATCCTCTCTTCGAGATCCGTCCTATACATGTTTAGTGCGAAAGAGTCGTTACGGTCTCCGGCGGACAGGTCTATTGCTGCCATCCTGCGCAGGCTTCGCAGCTCCTCTTCGAGGTTAAACGACTTTACGTCGGCTTCCTTCATCCGTCCGATGGGCTTTGCCTTCGTAGACATGGCTTTCATGCCAAATCGGTAAAGCACGTATTCCAGAGTGCATCGGTAAGCCTCGAGCTCTTCAGTATGCGCTTGAGTGACGGAATTGATCAGGTTGTCGACGACTCCGAGATACTCGACATAATCATCTCGAATCTCTCCCGCCTTAGGAAGCGAGTAGTAGAACCCGAGACAGTAGCCGAATATCGCCCCCTTCATCCTGTCGAGCCTCTCAAATCGGTCAATGTCCTCAGGCTTCGCCTCCAAGCAATCGAGCTTTGTCTCAATGTCATCGGTTAGGGGCTGCTCAGCCATGTCGAACAAGGTCGCGCCCGGCTCTTCGGGCATCATAACCTTTGCCTTCGCCCGATACTTGCCGGAGAACTTCGCTTCAATGCTCCTCTGGACGCCATTGAATGCCGCGTTCAGGTCCTGTTCCGAGTAGAAGACAAACCTGCATTTCATAGGATCGATGCGAATGGTCTCGGCCGTCCAGAACCCACTATCAAGGCCGTCGATCACATGTTTTACCAGACTCTCGTCGAGCTCGAGAACCATGGCGATGCTGTCCTCATCAACGCTCGGGGCTGCGGGTTGATTGGCGTAAAGGCGAATGAGGTCCGCATCGTCGTCCTCGCCAATAGTCTCGAAGAATCTGAACCCGTAATTGCGCCTGGCGTATAACGAGGCAGGTGAGATCGTCTCGGTCGAAAGGATGTTGCCGAGATTCGATGCGAGTGTAAGTACGTAATAGCTCACAGTACCTCAGTCTCCCTTGCTCTTATATCGGTTTCGTAAAGGTCTCTTGGTATCCTCTGCAGGACTGCCGGCATCTGCCCGGTGTACAGGATGTAGAGGGATTGGTAAGACCGCGTCATGGCCACGTAGAAGGGCTCCAAAAATCCTGCAAGCGCCGGATTCTCGCATTCCGGCAGGAACACTGCCCTGAACTGAAGTCCCTTCGCGCTGTGGTAGGTCATGATCTTCGGGTTGGTGGTCGCGAAGTTGAGGGTGTTGTGCGAGCTCTGGCCCTCGTTGTACTTCGCCTCGACATTCAGCCCGTTGCCGCTCAGGTACTGAGCGGTCGCACGTGCCTGGTCATTCTTCGGGAGAAGAATCCCAACGTCGTCCAAACCCCTGGAGCGAACGATATGGATAATCGTGTTAAGCTGCTCTTCCCTCGAATTGAAGCTCAAGAAGTAGGGCTTCTCGTCGCCCTCGTCCTTGCATCTGCTCACTAGGTCGTCATTCTCCGCGTTCACGAACTCGGCCACACGTGCGATCTGGGCGGGCAGCCTGTGGTTGAACACGAGCTGCTCGGTCGGAAATTGAGTGAAGCGCTGAATCTCCTCCATGTTGGCGGGCGCATCCGGACCCTTTCTGAACGCGTAAATCTGCTGAGAAGAGTCGCCGTAGAGAAGCAGCGCCTTCTGCGCGTAACTTCTGAACATAGCAATATCTCGCTCGGAGAAGTCCTGGGCCTCGTCTACCAGAATGTAGTCTGTCGGGTACGGGTTCTGTCTCCAGTGGTACCAATAGTCAATCAGCCTCGGGTCGATTCCCTCGCCTCGGCAGCCTTCGACGAAGTAATCCTTGAGCGCCTTCGTGTACACGACAATCTGAACGGTACCCTTGTTGTTGGATACGATGTCATGCAGGCGCCAGAACGCTATCACCGACTTGCCGCTTCCGGCGCATCCGCGGACGATGAGGGAGTTCTCCGACCTACGGTTGACGACCTTGCGTTGGAAGTCGTCCATTTCCGATTCCCTGATGTAGAAGTTCTTCTTACTCACGATCTATGGCCCCTTCCCGGCTAGTCTATCTCATTGAACTCTTGGCAGTGTGTCCTGTTGTCCTCCGTTATCGGACAATTCCAGAGGGCGACTGAGCCGGAGAGTTTTTCGGCCAGTTCGGCAGACCCAATGACACGATAACAGATTTTAGAACATTCGTTCGCTACACTCCTATAGTTGACGTAGATTGCATTCTGTGTGTAGCAGCTGCGTCCGCATTCGCCCTCGAATCTGTTGCATAAGAGGGGCAGTACTGTCTTGTAACGGGCATTACCGGCGAGGAACTCATTGACTTGACCGTTTAGGAGAGCTGGCGTCCATCGTCCGCCAGCTCCGTTGGGTGAGGTCACATCCAAGACCATAAGCATGCCCGTAGGCTTAAGCGTTGCAGTGAAGGCAGAACAGAACTCACGATAGGGCTGCTCGGAGACATGCGCCTTATCGAGCTCGTTAAGCATCTTCGAGTTGATTACGAAGTCGAAAGACTGAGGGTACTGTGGCAAAATGTCTCTGATGCGGTCAAAGGGCTTCGGTGCCTCGAACACGTGATTCACTGAATTTAGATCGATGTTTATTCCAACGCGCGTCTGTGCTTCGCCGATAACACCGCGCATCACCTTATGCGCCTCCGCATTTCCTTCTATGGAGACGATGTTTAGCTGCATCGCGTTAGGTATCCACTTGCTTATTGCGAGTATCAGGCCGAGCAGATCACCACCGGTGCCAGTTCCGACAGAGCAGATATTGATGCTTGGCTCGCATGCGAGCGAGCTTGCCAAGCTCTTGTCGGATAACAGGCTATCGAATATCACGAATGTCTCGGCAAGGCTTCGTGGAAAGTATGTCCCCAGATAGGTCAGCACCCCAGCCCTGTCCGAATCGAGGTTGCTGTCGAAGGTCCTCTTCCTTCCGGCGGGGTTATGAGTTGCGTCATAGTGATCGAACACGAGCGCGTTGACCCATTCAGAAAGAGTAACCATGATGGTTCCACCCTGGTCTCTGACCATGGGGTAAAGATTAGGGGCTCTGTTTCCATTGTTGTGATTACTTTGGTCCATCAGAATCAATCCTTGTTGTCGCGGCAATCCATGATGACCCGTACGATTCCGCTCTCGATCGTCTGTGGATATATGAGCTTTTTTAACTGCTTTCCAAATCTACATTCCATTAAACCAGGCGTAATGTTCGTAACGTAGCCATGTCCGAAAGAGCTGTGTTCTATTTCCATGAGATAGTGATTAGGCTCCGTATCCTCTTCGCCATCTTCGGGACTTAGGAAGTCTGCAAGGGAGCTTCGCGTATCAGATGGCACGCCAGACACGTAGACGAGATTCCCCGGCTCAATCGTGTTAGTAATCATCTTCTGCACTTTACCCGTAGCTAAAGAGTACCGGGTGTAGTTCAAAATGTACTTGCCTTCATGCCGTTCGAGTATTGCAGTGTTGTAATGCACGAGTTGTTCACCACGTATATGCAGGCTGAGGGCGTCACCACTCGTAGAGCCAGAAATGAAGCTCTTTATGAGGTCCATCTGTCTCATGTTTAATTCTCGACCTTGGTAAGATTCATGACGCTATCTGCAAGCTGCGTCCTTATCAGGACAAATGCTGTTTGTAAAGCAAGGGGCGGAATCATTACAGGTCTGTTCGCGAGCTCTGCCTTATCAAGGACTTGTCCTTCGCGTGTTCCAGGCCTAATTAGTGAACGGAAATAGTCAGGGCAGTATCTCATGAATATTTCAAGAAACTCTGCGTTTATGATTTGTTCGTTTACGTAATAGACGTGGTATGCGGGGCTCACAGAGCCTATAGCCTCTTTCATGACGCCAAAATTGAATATTTCACGGCTCATCCCGAACACAATATCACCCTGCTCAATGATCTTATTCTTGCTGTTGCTTGAGCTGAGCGCTTTATTGAATTTCTCGCTTCGCGGGAACACGCCATTATTGGTTGTCGAATAGACAGGGATGTCCTCACGATCGCCGACCTTGTCGGTTCGAACAGTTAAGAAACCGCCCATTGGCATGCACTCCCAAGATTCGGGAATAATGCCATAGTCTGTCTCCTTTAATGCGCCTCCGTTGCTTTTATACGGAAGCGAGTCGTCAGCAGGGAGGCTGGGGTTGATGCGCTTGAGGCTGCTCGGAAGCACCGCAGGAAGGAAGACGTCGCAATAGTCGGGCGTGGTGCGGGGCACGTCGGGACCGTGCAGGTACTCGTAGCCGTGCTCGTCCCTAAGATGCTCGATTATCACCTGCTCGTAGAAGTCCTCGTTCATCGGCATGGAGACCGATGCGTACTCAATGGTAACCTTGTTGTCGAACATGCCAATCACCTAGTTCCGGTCGCGCGAGGAAGTGAGCTTCTCGATCAGGCACTGCTTTACGAGTGAGGTGAAGTTGAGCCCGTTGAGCGTTGCGTACTCCTTGGCAGAGTCGCGCATCGTACGCGGAAGCCGGAGGGTGACTGTGACCAGCTCCGAGTCAGTGAGGTACGACTGCATCTCCGGGGTCGAGGCACCCGATTCGACGAGATCCTTGTAGCCCATAAGAATCCTTACCGAGTAAATCGAACGTAAATACACAACGAGTCACATTCTAGCAGACCACAACAGTTCAGAACTTAGCTGCCAGCTAATACTGTGCGGAAGGCGGAAACAACGTTCGCGAGGAACACGCTGATGAGAAGATTGCTCCTAGAAGCATTAACAGCAGAGATCGTTGTCGAAGAGGAAGTCAGGCAGAAGGCGAAGACAGAAGGCGGCGAGAAGACCGTGGACCCGAAGCTTGCATCCCTATCCCAACCGACGAACCTGCGAGTCGTTCGCCGTTGCAAATCGCCGAGACCGTGAGCATCACGTAGTTGAATTTATCTGTGCCGCCGGTCCTGGCCGCTGGCCCGGTCACGCTCTCCTCCTCGCCGTACCAACACCGGTACTCCCAGGCGCCCATAGTGACGCCCACCTCGCGCATGTCCTGCTCCTTCTCTGCAGCCGTGTCCTGGATGATGCTGTCGTCGAATTGAACCTTGACCTCGCCTTCGTCGGGGATGCTTTCGCCGAAGGATCGCGACGCGAACATGACCGCCTTGCTGATGCCGACAAGAGCACCCTCCAAGCTGTTCTCGTGCCTTCTGATGTTGCGCATGAGCGCGGAGTTGTCCGAGGACACCTCGGTGGTCGTCTTGACATACCCGCGCGAGTCGTCCATGTCGAAGTAGTTGATGCCGAAGCCGGTGAGGTCGCCAAGCATCTGCAGTGCCACGCGGAACGCCTTGATCTGACCATTGGCGCGACAGCTTATGGCGCACAATATCGTGGAAGTGTTCGTGCCGGATGTGGAGACCGAAGGCGCCCGCGATCTCTCCCGCGTGCTGGAAGATATCCGAGACGACCTCACGCGCGCCAAACATC